>JBFLWK010000003.1:0-57530 GCA_040757695.1 Elusimicrobiota bacterium | reverse complement strand
ACTTGCAAACCCACCAACATTATCTGCGGTAATCAGCGTTACATCTGCGTCAATCAGCGTTCAGTGGTCAAACAACAACAATCCTGACTATACAAGATGGGGTATCTTGCGGTCTACAGATAATTTTGTGACCAGCACAACAACACTCAAGACATTTTCAGACAACTACACAACCACTTCTTATCTTGCTTCTGACCTCTTGCCTCTTACATCTTATTGGTTCAAGGTTCAAGCATTTAATGAGGATGGTCTTGCAACCAACTACGACCTCACAATAACCACTATGACTTTATCATCTGAAGCAGAGCCTCCACCAATACCGCCGAGTGATACTATCCCGCCTACTATTTCGTATACACCATCAATTACAGAAGTAAATATTATTGGTGATATTATTACAATTTCTGCTGATGTAGTTGACGACCGATGTATAGATTATGTAAGAATTTATTTTAGAAAAAACGGAGAAACCAGTTTTAGTTTTTCAGATTTCGTTCCTCTGCCATCAACTAATACATATTCAGGATATGGTATGATTCCTGTTTCTGCAATAACAACAGTAGGTTTAGAATATTTTATAACTGCATCAGATGGCGTAAATATCTCTACGACTTCTATATATACGGTTTCTGTTAGTAGGATTTGTGAAAAGAAACCGGATTCACAATTTGTTGTTGAAGCATTAGATGGGAACCCTGACGATGGTTCTACGAAGATTCAATTTTCAGACTTTTTGGATCTAACAATTAGTATCGAGCAAAAAGATTCTTTATTAGAAAACTCTTTTGGTATAGAGGAAATTGCAAATAAAAACAATTTGCATCCTATAGTAACATATACTTTTGGTATAACTAATACAGCAGTTTTTGAAAAACTGTTTTACATAACATTACTTTATTTCGATATAAATAATGACGGACTTGTTGAAACGGAATATGGACAAGTAACTGATATTAGCGAAACTGAGCTCTCTGTATATTTTTGGGATGGTGTGCGATGGAGATTTATTGGTGGTAAACCTGACTATGAGCGAAATACTTTTACAATAAGAGTTAACAAACCGGGTAAATATGCTTTGTTTGCAAAAAGTAGAACTTCTGAAAAAGCTGTCCCGGAAGAAAAATTTATTACCGTATTCACACCTGCAACATTTGGTGAAAAAGCAGAAGAAGTCAGTATTTATGATGCCTCTGGAGTTGAAGTTATAAAACTTTCTAAAGCGAATTTTTATGGTAGTGTGATTACTTGGAATGGAACAGATGAAAATAATAAAAAGGTTGAGTCGGGAATATATATCTTTAAGATAAAGACAACTGATGGAAAAACAGAATACGGAACGATTGTGGTTGCAAAATGAGTAGACACAGATTAACACAGATTTTTAAACACAGATTAGCACAGATTTTTTTATCTGTGGTCATTTGTGTTTTTTATCTGCGGTTATCTGCGTTTCCTGCATTTAAAAATTCCGGTTGGTCAACCCGTGCGGTTGGGATGGGTGGCACTTTTTGTGCTATTTCTGACGATTCTTCTGCGATATTTTATAATCCAGCTGGTATCGTGTATCCAGTTTTTTCTGATGTTGGGTTTATGTATGCGAAGCCATATCTCGGTTTGAAAAATATAGATTTAGGGCTTGTGTCAGTTTCCTACACGCAACCTATAGAAAAGATTGGTACATTTGGGTTAGGAGTTAATGACTATGGAAATAGTTTGTATAAAGAGAACACAGCCATTCTTTCATATTCAAGAAAGATTTTTACAAGCCAAAAAAATAAAGAAAAAGAAAGAAATAATGTAAATCTTTCATTTGGAATAAATGCTAAATTTTTATATCATAAATACAACTGGGATTCTGATACAATAAAAAGAGCAGAAGAATACAACGACCCTGTTATACTTGCAGGTTCTTCAAAATCGGCATTTACAGGCGATATAGGTTTTCTTTGCAATATAAAGAATTTTTCTTTCGGGCTTGCAGGTCTGAATTTAACCCAGCCGGATGTTGGCTTGTATTTTGAAGATAAAGTGCCTTCAGAGTTGCGATTAGGTTCTGCATATAGATACAAAAATACAACTGTTGGGCTGGATGTTTCATACAGGAATCAACAATGGGGTGTTGTGAGCGACAAGTTAAATCTGCACGGTGGTTTAGAACACTGGTTTTCTGAAAAAAGATTTGCATTCCGTGGCGGTGCAAACAAACAAGAAGCCGGTTTTGGTACTTCATTCAATCAAGGAGTCGGGAAATATTTGATACGGTTAGATTACGCATTTCTCTGGTCTTTTGCTATCGGTGATAATTTCGGGTCACATCGGCTTTCTATTTCGTTAACTTCAATTCCAACAAAACCAGAAATCAAAACAACTGGAATCATCCCACCAGTACCTGAACCGAAAAGAACCATACCTTCACTACCGACTACAACATCTACTAATGCAACAGAAAAAGCGAGTGCTGCACATTATCAAGTTACAAAGGTGAATATTAACACAGCATCAGAAGAACAACTTATCAAAGTTGGATTCAATACAATTCAAGCAAGGATGATAATAAGATACAGGAAAATGAAACCATTTAAGAAAATAAAAGAACTTCCACAAAGAGTGAGAGAAATACCAGAAAAGACATATCATGCATTAAAAGAGAAAATTACAGTAGAATAACCCGTTATTATCGTCACAGTACTTTGTTAAATTTTAAAAATGGCTCCAACGACCTATTTTAATTCCGACAATAATTTGGTAGAAAATACTACATCGGGAGTCATTGCGAGGCGTAGCCAAAGCAATCTCGTCGTTAAAGCAGGTTTGATTGAGATTGCCACGCTTCCGTTGGTCGCTCGCAATGACAGCTTAAGCATTTTTAAGATGGTAAAAGGGGTCCCAAAGTGCCATTTTTTAACAAAGCACTAATAATTTTCTAAGGAGAAAAAAAATGGGTATTACAAATTTTTTTAAGAGCGATGGTGAAATTGAAAAAGGTTTTGCAGGTGCTGGACAATCTGATTTTGAAATTCTTCGGAAAGGCAGATTTGATGAATTGTTTTTTATTGATTTACCAGCCAAAGAAGAACAGCGAGAAGTTTTTGAAATTCATCTAAAAAAAGAAATCGTGAGCCAGAAAAATTTGATATTGATATGCTAATAGAGTCGGCGTCTGGTTTTTCTGGCGCAGAAATAGAACAATGTATTGTTGATGGTTTGTATATTGCCTATAATGAAACTCGTGAACTTGAGACAAAAGATATCTTAAAATCAATCCAGGAAACAGTACCTTTATCAAAAATTATGGAAGATGACATCCAGTCGTTAAGAAAATGGGCAAAATCAAAAGCGAGATTTGCATCTGAATTTACTGAAAAACAAATAAAACTTGGTTTCCATCCGGGAAATAAATAAGATACAGACACATATAACCGATTAAAAATCTATATAAGGATTTTTTTTATTTGCTATTTTTTTAGATTTTTGTATAATGAAATGATATAATGAAAACGATATCGCGATATTTTAAGGTTGCCAGAAAAGCAGTTCTGGAATCAGGCGAAATACTTAAGGATTATTTTGCTACAAATTTTGAAGTTACTTACAAAGGAAACCGAAACCCTGTTACAAGTGCGGATGAAAAGTCCGAAGAAGCGATAATAACAGTTTTAAGCAGGCATTTCCCGGATATAAAGTTTGTTTGTGAAGAAAGTTGTAACTCAACGAAGATTAAAAAAAACGAACCTGTATGGATTCTTGACCCGCTTGATGGCACGGTAAACTTCATTCACAAATTTCCTGTCTTCTCAATTTCGCTGGCACTCTATAATGGCAAAGATGTTCTGTTCGGAATTGTGTATAATCCGATAACCAGCGAGTTTTTTTATTCGGTTAAAAACAAAGGTGCATTTCTTAATGATAAGAGAATAAAAGTTTCACAAAAAAATGGTTTGAAACATTCGTTGATTGTAACAGGTTTCCCGTATAATTACGAAAAAAGACAAAAATCAGTTATAGAAAAATTCAGAAAGTTCTGTCTTCAGGCAGAAGGTATAAGACGGTTAGGTTCTGCTGCGCTTGATTTATGTTATGTTGCCTGCGGTAGATTTGATGGTTTCTGGGAGGAAGGGCTTCATAGTTGGGATGTTGCAGCGGGTGCGCTAATTGTTAAAGAAGCAGGTGGTAAGGTAACCGATTTTGCCGGCGGGAACAACTATCTATTTGATAAAACGCTGGTTGCTTCAAACTCAAAAATTCATAGTAAAATGATAGAAATCACTGGAGGTAAAAAATGATTTGTCCTAGTTGCGGTAATGTTGCAGACATAACTGACCGATATTGCAGTCGCTGTGGATTAGCAATGACGGTTAAAAGCCAGAAATTGTTTTATGCGGTTGGAACTTTCAGTTGGGTGATGCGGCGTGCATTAGGTGGAATGTTTGCAGGGGTTCTCGGCTGGCTTTTATCTATTGCGTTAAGTCGTGCAATCGGCGCCACATCATCTATGACAGTCCATTTGGTTGTTGGTGGTGCGATTGGTGGTGCATTTTTAGGTAATGTTGGCGGGATTATTGAACACTCATCATATAAAGCATTACTTGGTGGACTGCTCGGCTGTATTGGTGGGATAATAGGCGGGCTAATTAACCGACCTGTCTACAATCTTTTTGCTGACTACACATTTGCATATTCTATCTCGCATTCGTTTTCGTGGGCAGTTGCCGGGCTTTTTATCGGTATAACCAGTGGTTTGATTGAAAAAAACAGAAATAAAATCGTAGTCGGACTTGTTGCCGGGCTTATTGGTGGTGCGATTGGCGGTGGGTTAGGTTCTGAACTATATGCCAGTTTGTTGATAGACCCGAATAGACCTTCATGGCTTGCATCAAGATTTATTGAAGCAATTGCTGGCGCGGTTGTCGGTATAAATCTATGGTTTATTGTCGGGCTGGTAGAGAAACTTTATATTTTTCAGCGAAAACCGCTATCAGAAGAAAATGTTAAAGAATGTGATTCCTGCCATTCCCAGAATTCGCTCCGTGCATGGTATTGCAAAAACTGTGGCAGAACACTGCAGGTTTCTGCACCGATTGAAAAACTGAAACTTACACCGTATCGGTCGCTTGAACGGATTTCTAATGTGTTTAAGTTTTTAGCATGGCTGTCAGCAGTAGCCGGTGTTGTGCTGGTTCTGGTAATTTTTGTTTTCTTATTATTCCAGAATATTCTATTAGCAGTTTTTGTATCGGTTGTATTGGCGATTTTGATATATATCATTTCAGTTTTGTTAAATGGTGTTTCTGAAGTGATTGTAAAATTTACAAAGATAAAAGAGGGAGATTGAAAAATGATTAAATTCGGAACTTCAGGCTGGCGCGGTATTATTGCAGATGATTTCACTTTTGATAATGTGAAACTTGTAACCCAGGCAATAGCAGATTATGTGAGGCAGATAGGAGATATGAGATATGAGATGAGAGATAAAAAATCTTTGCTCCTATCTCCCAACTCCCATCTCCCATCTGTTATCGTAGGTTATGATACCAGATTTCTGTCTGAAGAGTTTGCCAAAATATCTGCACAGGTTCTTGCTGCAAATAACATCAAGGTATTCTTGACAAAACGGGATTGCCCGACACCTGTTATCTCGTTTGAAATTCTGCGTCTTAAAACTGCTGGCGGGCTCAATTTCACAGCAAGTCATAATCCGCCGGAATATAACGGCTTAAAATTCTCGCCTGCTTGGGGTGGACCTGCATTACCTAAAACAACAAAAGCAATAGAAGACAAATTACAAATTACAGATTACAAATTACAAATTAAAGAAATGAATTACGAAGAAGCAAAAGAAAAAAAACTGATTGAATTAATATCACCTGAAAAAACTTATATTAAACGGATTAAAGAATTAGTTGACTTAAAAGCGATAAAAAAATCAGGCATAAAAATAGTTATTGATGTGCTGTATGGTACAGGTCGTGGTTATCTTGATAAACTACTTGTTGATGCAGGCTGTAAAATAAGAGGCAACGCAGGACTTCATAACTTTCGTGATGTACTTTTTGGTGGGAAGTCACCTGAACCTGCGAAAGCGAATCTTGGCGAACTGCTAAAAATACTAAAAAAAGAAAAATATCAATTAGGACTTGCTACAGATGGTGATGCGGACCGGTTTGGTATTATTGATAGTGATGGCAGTTTTATCACACCTAATGAAACAATCGCACTTTTGCTTGACCATCTTATAAAAACAAGGAAGTTAAAAGGTATTGTTGCTCGGTCTGTTATGACAACACATCTGGTTGATGCGGTTGCAAAAAAACATAAAGTTGAAGTTCGTGAGACACCAGTCGGGTTCAAGTATATTGGCGAGGTGATGACTAAAGAAAAAATGATTATTGGTGGTGAAGAATCCGGTGGGCTTACTATTTACGGGCATATTCCTGAAAAAGACGGGATTCTTGCCTGCCTGTTAGTTGCCGAAATGGTTGCTGTGAATAAAAAACCAATCCGCCAGATTTTAAGACAGATTTATAACGAGGTTGGGACTGTATTATCTACACGGCTTAATTTCCATTTGCCGGTTGAAAAAATGAACCATATCAAAGAAAAACTTGAAAAACAGCCACCATCTGAAATATCAGGTATTAAAATAAAAAAAATCAATCGGCTTGATGGCTACAAGTTCTTGCTTGAGGATACTTCTTGGGTTGGCTTGCGGCTCTCCGGAACTGAGCCAGTTATCCGTATCTATGTAGAAGCCAACAATCTTCAGAAACTTAATAGCTTGATTGCCGGCTCTAAAAAGTTCATATGTGGTTTAAATTAGCCTGAACAAGTTCAGAACTCCAGCCTGAAATTCTACGACACTTCAGTGTCGGTTCTGATTCAGTTTTAACCGAAACTAAAGTTTCGTAGAAAAGGCAAGAACTGGAATTCTCAGATTGCCTGCCATGGAGCATTTCGGGGTTAGGGACAATTATAGAATTTCCTGTAGATAGATGATAAATAAACTTTCTTTTATTTGTATTCAGATAATCGTTTTTTTGACGCCGATTGCCTTTTATACAAAGACAAAAGATAATTTTTTGGTCAAAGAGACAATTTTCAGTATTTTTGGATTGGCGGTTGCGTTACTTTTGATATTAAAAATTTTGCTAAAAAAACAGCGACATTCTCCGCTAAAAAATACATGGCTTGGTATCCCGCTGATTCTATATCTGACAGCGATTGTTATCTCGTCTGTAAATGCCACACATTTACAACTGGTTGTTGAATACCTTTTCTGCTGGATAATCCTGACTGCTATCTATTTTACAGCAATAACTTTTTCTGAAACTGAATCAGCCCAAACACTGACGGTTATTTTTATCTCAACATTTATTGTTGCTGTATATGGTATTTTGCAGTATCTTAATTTAGACCCTGTGAAATGGTTATCTGATTTTGGCGGTAGACCTTCATCATCTTTTGGGAATCCCAACTTTTTTGCTGGTTATCTGCTTTTAGTTTTTCCGTTAATTTTTGCAAAAATGATTTCAACAAGAGAAGCCACGAAACATATTTTCTGGATGGTTTTTTGCTTTTTAACTGTTTTTAATATAGGTGTTACAAAAACACGCGGTGCCTGGTTTGCATTTTTTATCGCAATTATCTGCTTGATTGATTGGCAGGTGATTTATATGAAAAAGAATTACATAATAACGCAAGGGAAATGGCGAATGTTTAGAGGTACTTTCTGGATTTTTCTGCTGTTTTCAGCATTGTTCATTATATCTATTGATAGATTCGTGACAATAAAAAGTTTTTTCAAGAAAGAAAATGCGTCTGTTAGCGAGCGAATCTTTAAGTGGAAAACCGGCTGGGGAATGATAAAAAGTCATCCATTTTTTGGTGTTGGCGCTGGTAATCTTAAAGTTAATTTTGCAAATTATCAGGCGAAAGTGAAACGAACTTCGCAACTAAAAAGTACCAGTGAGTCAAATCTACATAATGAGTTTTTACAGCGGTTTGCAGAAACAGGTATATTCGGGATTGCTACATTCTTGGTTGTATTTTTTTCGTTCTTTTATTTTTGTGCTAGGTTATTATATAACAAAATAGAAACGGATAAGCCAGAGGGCAATCTTGTTCTAGGACTTTTTACCGGGCTGTTCGCTGTTTTTGTCTATGGCTTGACCAACTTCCCGTTTTCAATAATTCCAGTTATTTCAACAATGTTTGTTCTGTTCGGGATTGCTGAATCTTATCAGCGAAAAAAACAGATATCTTTACCAGCACCAATCCGCATAAATCCAATTATTTTTTTGGTTGTGCTGGTTGGTTTTTGCTTTATTATCAGCCAAATAATACTGCCAAGGTTTGTAAGCGATAAATACCGGCTTGAAGGTGATATCGCAGTTTCAGAAAACGATTTTCAAACCGCAATCTCAAAATATGAAAAAGCAATCAAGTTGGACTATTATCATTCTGAAAGAACTGCATACGATTTAGGCGAGGCATATAGAAAACTTAACCAAATTGATAAAGCAATTGATGCGTATAAAATTTCAGTTGCTTTAAGAAATTATGGTGAAGTTTATAACAATATCGGGAACTGTTATTACATAAAAAACGATTTTGATAACGCATTAAAAAACTGGAAAAGAACAACAGAAATCGGCTTACCCGACGACCAAACACAGCAGCAGATTATCAAATCAATACAGATTCTGGAAAACAAAAGGAAACTAAATAAAAGCACCGAATACAACTGAATATTCGGTTTAATTCGGGTGTTATTCGGTTTATATTCGTGTTTAAGCAAAGCGAAATGAAAACAGGTATCCCATTTGTAATCTCTGCACCGTCTGGCGCTGGTAAAACAACGCTGGTTCGTCTTGCATTGAGACGAATCAAAGGGCTTGTATATTCCGTTACTGCAACCACCCGACCTAAAAGCAACAACGAAAAACACAGCAGGGATTATTTTTTTTTGACAAGAAAAAAGTTTCTGAAAAAAAAGAAAAAAAAGGAATTCGTTGAAACCGCAGTTGTTCACGGATACCTCTACGGAACGCTAAAAAGGCAACTTGAAACTAAACTCGTTAACAATGATGTTCTGCTTGCAATAGATGTTCAAGGCGCCCTAAATGTTAAGAAACAATATCCTGATGCAGTGCTGATTTTTATTGCACCGCCGTCTATGAAAGTGCTTGAAAGCCGACTCAGGAAACGCCACAGAGATTCAGAAACAGAAATCCAGAAACGGCTCCGAAATGCCAGAAAAGAAATGGGATATAGAAAGTTTTATGATTATATTATTGTGAACGATTCGCTAAAAAATGCATTCCAACAACTTAAAAAGATAATTAAAAACGAGAAAACCTAATGTCAACATTAAAGAATAAAAATATTATTGTCGGGCTAACTGGCTCAATTGCTGCGTATAAATCCTGCGAAATTATACGGCTTTTAAGAGAATCAAAAGCAACCGTATTCTCTGTTATGACAAAAAATGCCTGTGAGTTTGTTACACCACTTACAATACAAACACTTGCGCAAAACAGGGTTTATATAGATATATTTGAACCGACAACAAACTGGGAAGTAGAACATATTTCTATCGCTAAAAAGACTGACCTGGTTTTGATTGCACCTGCAACCGCAAATATCATCGCAAAAATTTCAGCAGGTATTGCCGACGATGCGCTTACAACACTTGTGCTATCTGTAAAATGTCCGGTTGTAATATGTCCCGCAATGAACTCTGAAATGTACAAAAATCCAGTAACCCAAAAAAATATCGCAAACCTGAAAAAATTAGGTTATCATTTTATCGGACCTGAAAAAGGTGAACTCGCCTGTGGTGATGATGCTATCGGCAGAATGGCAGCACCACAAAAAATTATTTCCAAAATTTCTAAAATTTTGTAATGAAACCAAAAAATATTTTGATTACAGCAGGTCCTACGAAAGAATATATTGACCCTGTGAGATTTATATCAAATGATTCTTCAGGTAGGATGGGATATCTATTAGCAGAAGAATCAAAAAAACAAGGTGCAAAAGTGGTTTTGATAAGCGGTCCAACAGGTATTAAAATACCAAAAAATGTAAAAGTTGTAAATGTTGTCTCAGCCGAACAAATGTTCGGTTGTGTTAAAAAGTATTTTAAAAAATGTGATGTTTTTATATCCTGTGCCGCTGTAAGTGATTACAAACCAGAAAGATTTTATAGAAACAAAATCAGAAAAACTAACAAGCCAATAAATCTAAAATTAATTCCTAATCCTGATATTGTTTCAACATTAGCCCACTCGCCCACTCGCCCACTCGCCCAACCGTCTTTTGTTGTCGGGTTTGCACTTGAAACTGAAGACCTTATAAAAAAAGCACAAAAAAAACTGAAACAAAAAAAATTGGATATGATTATTGCAAATACTATTGACTCAATAAACAGTGAAAAAACTACTGGTGCAATTATCACGAAAAACAAAATAGAAACATTCACAAATATCACTAAAAAACTGTTAGCGAAAAAAATTATCAATAAGATACTACTATGAAAAAAATTGATGACTACATCCCATCTCACCTGAAAGATAGCATTGATATAAATGCAAAAATCCAGATGTTGATAGAAGAGTTTGATAAAGCAGCAGCGAAAGCCGATATTGTAATACAGAAGAATGTTATCAAAAATCTCGGGCAACTTGGTGTTGTTAAACGAGATAAAGTTGTTCCATTGCTGTTAAGCCAACTTGAAAACGATGAACTTGCATCTTGTGTAATTGAGCAATTAGGACTTATTGGCGATACTTCTGTAATCCCTTTTTTGGTCCCGGAAGTCAATAATTCCAGAGTAGATATCCGTGTGGCGGTTGCACATACACTCGGGTTTCTTGGTGCTGACAATCTAATCCCGTATATTACTAAACTTCTGAATGATATAGATGAAAAGGTTCGGTCTGCTTCTGCTACTGCACTCAGCCATTTTGTAGATGAAAAGGTCGTATCAATCCTTGTCAAAACTGCGATAAGCGACCCTTCTATATCTGTTCGTGCTAATGCCAGTTCGTCACTTATGACGCTTGTAATATCTTCTCCACCATTAGGCGACGAACTGCTGGAAATATTTAAAAAAGTTAAACAAGAACAAAGTAGCCAAATTTTTTGTAATGAACTTGAACATGTTATTTAAAAACTGAAAAATATCAGTGATTTAATTTACGATACAGACCACTTAACTATTAAGAGTAAAAATCTGGAAGAAAATCTTAAAAAAAGTAAAACAGAAATTGCTGAATTAAGACAACAGTTAAAAGAACTAACAAAAGAGAAAGAAACACCCGTTCCTTCTGCCACCACTCAAATTCTGCAGGAGTTGCCTGAAAAGAAAAAAATAACTATCAGTTATCGGCTTATTTTCATAGTTGCAACATTGTTTCTTATTGGCGGGCTTGTTATTGAAGGGCTTCTGCTTTATAGAAGTGAGCAGCGAAAAAAAGAGACAATCAGACAATCAGAAAAACAAACTGAACGACTTAAACAATTGTTTCAGCAGAAATTAGATAAGTATAAAGAAGCCATTGCACAACAAGAACTTGCAGTTAAGGAAGCCGAACAGGAACTGCAAGAACTGAAAAAGAAGGTCACAACTGCCCAACGGCAAAAGTATGAAAAACCAATCAGAGATAAAATTGCAATTTATACAAAAAAAATTAAGGATATGTCAAAAGATGAACCGCTTATGATAGAACTATTCGGTCAAAAAACACACGATATTTTTGTCCAGTGTAAAAAAGCATTTTTACAGACGGAAGAAAAACAACTTGGATTAGAACTTGCATACAAGAAAAAATGGGGATTTTACAAAGCCGCAGAACTAGCATGGAGCGGGAAGCCCGCCGATGCAATAAAAAAATACAAAGAAACCATAGCATTAAAATAACACAAAGTATCATTCCAAAGTGGGGAGTAAAAAAAGATTTATACCCGACTTTAGTCGGCCAAAAAAAGACTCCGACAGGATTTACAGGATAAAAATCAAAAGTTAATCCTGTTAATCCAGTCAAAAGAAAGTTCAGTGTCTTCTGTGGCTAAAAAGTGCAGAAGGTGCTTATCTTGTTAGTAGACAATATGACTAACCTTTACGAAACTGTTGAACTTACAAAAAAGTATATTGAACAATTAAGAAGAGATGGGATTACAGAAGTAATCGTCTCAGAAAAATCAAAAAGTAAGATAAAAAAGAGTGTTGAGAATAAGAATAGTATTGCTACTGAATTATTAAAACTTGCACAGCAGGTATCAGTATGCCGGGAATGTCCGCTTTATAAAACCAGAAAAAATGCAGTATTTGGCGAAGGTAATCCACACGCAAAACTTATGTTTGTTGGTGAAGGTCCCGGATTTGATGAAGACCGACTCGGCAGACCTTTCGTCGGCCGTGCTGGCGAACTATTAGATAAAATCATAACTGAACCACGCGCGTTAGCGTTAAAGCGTGAAGATGTTTATATTGCAAATATCGTAAAATGTCATCCAATGATTGACCCCAGTCAACCCGATAAACGAGGGAATGATAGAAAACCACAGCCTGACGAAATTAATGCCTGTCTGCCATATCTTAAGAAACAGATTGAACTGATCAAGCCAAAGATTATCTGTGCATTAGGCAGTGTTTCGGCGACAACACTTACAGGTACTGAAGCACCACTTGGCAGATTACGCGGCAGATTCTATGACTACCAGGGCTGTGCGGCAGATATCAAAGTTATAGCGACTTATCATCCTGCAGCACTTTTAAGAAACCCACACTGGAAAAAGGATACCTGGGAAGATATAAAAGAAATTAAAAAAGAACTGTAAAATTTACCCGAAGGGTTTATGGTTTTAGAAGTTGCATTGCCTGTAAATATATACAGAAATTTTGATTATCTTGCCGACAGTGAATTAAAAATCGGCTGCCGTGTTGTCGTGCCGTTCAGCAAAAAAAAAGTTGCTGGGTTTGTTATCGCAAATAAAAAAGAAACTAACCAGCCACTTAAAAGAATCATCAAAAGCATTGATAAAGAACCACTGATAAATGATGAATTATTCACACTTGCTAAATGGATTTCAGAGTACTATTTATGTCCGTTAGGGGTAGCATTGAACCTGATTTTACCATCCAGCACAAAACTACCATCAAAAAAAGAAATACTTCAATACCGGCGTGCATCTCACGGTTCAGATATTATTCATACTGCTGAACAGGAACTGGCAATTCACAAAATTACAGGCGCGATAGAGATAGCCAAGCCTAAAACATTCCTGCTATTCGGTCAGAATGATTCCGGTAAAACAGAGGTTTATATTCAAGCGATAGAATGGTGTCTAAAAAAAAAATATTCTGCAATATATCTTGTGCCTGATGTATCATTAACAAGCCAGTTCAAAGAGCTTTTACGCGACCGGTTTGGTGAATCGCTCGGTGTATGGCATAGCCGACTGAAACAACGAGAAAAAAACAATTTTTTAATACGGCTTTTTAACGGCAGTACAAGAGTCATTTTAGGTACACGTTCGGCAGTTTTTCTGCCAGTTAGAAATCTGAAACTTATCATATTAGACGAAGAAGATGACGAGTTCTATAAAAATATCCAGACACCAAAATATAACACAAAAGATGTCGCAATTCAGCGTGCAAAAATAACAAATGCGGTAGTTGTTCTAGGTTCTGCAACACCATCAATAGAAACATATTACAAAACAAAGGTGGGGCAAGAGAGGACTGAGACGAGCCTGAAGATGGAAGTTTTAACCTTATCCGGACGAATTGATAATAGACCACTACCTAAAATATCAGTTGTGAATTTAAAATATGCCAAAAAATTCGTCATAACAAAACCGCTAAAATATGCAATCTCAAATGCACTCTTACAGAAAAAACAGGTATTTTTGTTGGTTCACCGACGAGGCTGGGCAACAGTGATAAAATGTATTCGTTGCGGGAATATAATAAAATGTCCAAAATGTAATATCCTGCTGGTTGCACACAAAGAACCTGAACAGCTTTTATGTCATTATTGCGGGTATAAACAGGGATTTGTGAAACACTGCCCTCTCTGTAATAGTGATATGCTTTATTCCGGCTATGGAACCGAAAAGATAGAAGCAATAGTGAACAAACTTTTTCACCCGAATCCAGTGTTGAGAATTGACGCAGATGCAGAACTCACATATTCCAAAATGTTTAAGATGATGAAATCAGGTCAACCCTGTATATTAGTCGGCACAAAAATTGCTGCTAAAGGGTTTGATTTCCAGAACTTAACCGTTGCAGGTATCATCAATGCTAATGCAGGACTGTATTCGCCTGATTTCAGGTCTGCTGAAAAAACATTTTCACTTCTTACACATTCTATCGGCAGATGCGGTCGCGGTGTCTCACCAGGACAGGTTATTGTTCAATCAGACAATCCAGACCACTATGCAGTTAAATATGCGGTGGAGTTTAATTACGAGGCGTTTTATGAACACGAGACAAATTTCAGAAACGAGTTTCTATGGCCACCATTTACAAAATTGATAAATATCACAATCTTCGGCAAAGATGAACAAAAGGTAATTTCCGAGTCAGAATGGATTGTTCAAAAATTAAATGATATAAAAAATATAACCGTTTTAGGACCTGTACCGAAATTTGTCTCGTATCTTGCAGGGAAACACAGGTGGCAGATACTTTTGAAAATAGCCGAACAAAACCTGTCAGAAACCAAACAGAACTTGCTAAAAATAATTGAAACCCATCCGAAAAAAAATATCAATATAGTTTTTGATATTGACCCGCTTGAAACGGTATAGGTAGAAATTAAAAATGTAAGCAAATGCTTACATTTTAGTTTTGCTCGTCGCTAAACTCGGTTACTTTGTTTCTGCCGGTTTGTTTAGAGCGGTACAATGCGATATCTGCATTATGAAGAGCCTGCTCGGCAGTTGAGCCATCTTTAGGGTAGTGTGCGATACCAAACGATGCGGTAACCTTTACTTTTTCAAGTTCAAGTATGATATCGGTCGCCTGGATTTTCTGTCGGATTTTTTCAGTTTTTATTTTTATACCTGCCGGGTCAGTTTGTGGAAAAATTACAACAAACTCTTCACCACCATATCTCGCTGCAAAATCGGTTTCATAGATATTTTCTTTCAGGATTGTTGTAACTGTTTTTAATACCATATCGCCTGCCTGATGTCCGTAGGTATCGTTAATTTTTTTGAAATGGTCTATATCCATCATCAGAATTGAGAATCTGCTGTTTGACCGTTTTGTTCGTAATTCCTCATCTTTTAGCCGTTGATTAAAATAACCCCGACGATAAAGTCCTGTAAGCCCGTCAGTACGCGAAAGCGATTCAATTTTTGAATACAAAATTGCCCGCTGAACTGCTGACTTGAGTTCTTCTACAAAAGCGGTAATATCGTCAATAAACTCTTTATCTTTGTGAAACAATGGTGGAATTTTTATAGATACAGTTGCCAATAGTTTCTCGTCTATAAATAGCGGGAATCGCATAATATCATCTGTTAAAAGCCCTTTCTGGAATATTCTGTTTTCGTCAGCAATTTCTAATTTAACATTTTTTATTGAAAACTGTTCGTCAAGTGATTGAGCAATCAATGAGAACATTTTTTCAAACTCTATATATGATGCTATATTCTTAACCAGTTCGTAGATATGTAAAATGTTTTTTATTGATTTTTCAACCCGTTTCAGATTAAGTTTAGTAGTTTCAGAATCCTTCTTAACAACTGCGAGTTCGTCTACCATAACCGTTAGCTTTTCGTTAAAAGCTCGTCTTGTCCGATTTAGCCGTCTATAAAAATTTTCAAGAAACAGCACTGTCAGACACAATGCTAACAATACAGCGATTACAACGATATGTGATGGGTAAAAAATTATTAAAAACGCGGTAAATAGTCCGGCAGATATTCGTGTAGAAACCAAACTCGTGTTGTAGCCGACAATAAGTAATATAAATGGTGATAGTATCAGAAATCGGTCCATACTGTTTTGTTCCTGCCTGTTTCTTTTGCTCTGTAAAGTCGTTCATCTGCCTTCCGAATAAGTTGGCTATGGTCAATAGCATCCTCTGAAAAAAACGAGAGTCCAATTGAAACAGTAGTTTTTTCAGATGGCAGTTGAAAACTGGTTCTTATCTGTTCGGCAATTTTTATAGATTCTTCTTTAGAAGTTTCTGGCAAAATTATAGCGAACTCTTCACCACCATATCGTGCGATAATATCGGTTTCACGGCAGTGTTGTCTTAAAATATTCGCAAACCGTTTCAGCACTTCGTCACCTTGTTGATGGCCGAAAGTATCGTTAAACTTCTTGAAATGGTCAATATCACAAAATGCCAGTGCGAGCGTTGTTTTGAATCTTGAGGCACGCAGGAGTTCCTGCTGAAGCCGTTCATCTAAAAACTTTCTAACATAAACACCGGTTAAGCCGTCAATAATTGAGAGTTCTTTGGTCTTATCTAACAGATGCAGATTTTCAATTGTCATTTCTGTGATGTTAACAAGGATAGAAACGACACCGATATCTTCCTGTGAAAATCTATTTTCGTCGTCAGAATCAACACGGACAATCCCAATAATGCTTTTATCGTGATAAAGCGGAACCGCAATGATTGATTTGATTGTTTTCGGTATCAAAGAATAATCAAACCGCCAGTCCCGTAAAGTATTCTGGATTAACAGTGGTATCTGTTTTTTAACAACCCAAGCATCAAAAATATCCGGTGGTTTGTCGTCATCAGGTAGAAAAGTTGTTATTCGCACATTATCACAATTCAAGATTCGTCTCACAAGTTCTGAAAGTTTTGATTTTAGTTTTTGCAAATCAGTAATCTTTGTTAATTCCTTTGTTGCGATTGTCAGGTTTTTATACTGCACAATTCGTTGACCAATTTTTTCAAATTTCTGTTTGTTGACTGATAGTTCCTTTTTTACTTTCTCAATTTCAGTTGACATATCAGATAGTTCGTGGCTATCTTCTGCCTGTTGATGTTTTAGGCGGTCATTGAATAAATGGCTAAGCCATACAATTCCCCAAGTAGCCGCGATTTCCGCCAGCACCAGAATCCTGCTCCAACCTTCTGTAAAACTCATTCCAACAAGCCCGAGTAAACTTACCAGCAGTGCAACCAAATCTACAATCACTAAATCAGCAGTGATAGCAGCACCAAGTATAATCAGCAGAAAAAATGCAAAAATATCCACAACATTTTTTTTGAATACAAATAAAAAAATTGATATCACAAGAAAAAGTAACAGAATTACAACAGGGCTGAATATCTTTTTGAGTTTCATCTTTTAACTTTGTTCCGCTTGTTTTATCAGTTCTTTAGCATGTTTAATTGATGTTTCCGACACTTTTTTATCGCTTCCACCGCCGAGCATTCTTGAGATTTCAGCAATTTTGTCGTATGCTGATAGTTTTGAGACCGTCGTTATTGTTTTACCAAAAGATGCAATTTTTGAGATATGGAAATGGGTTGACGAAAATGCAGCCAGTTGTGGCAGATGCGTGATACATAGAACCTGATGGTTTTCTGAAAGTGATTTCAATTTGCTACCTACTACCTGACCCATCGGTCCTGACAGCCCTGCATCAATTTCGTCAAAAACAAGTGTAGGTATATCGTCTGCTTTTGCAAGTACCGTTTTTATCGCAAGCATTATTCTGGACATTTCACCGCCTGAGGCTACCAGTTTCAGCGGTTTTATATCCTCGCCTACATTGGTTGCGATTTTGTATTCAACCCTGTCAATACCGGTGGAACTGTAAAAATCTTTCTGTTGCTCAACCGAGATTACAAATTTGGATTTACCCATTCCAAGTTCGGATAGTTCTTGTTCAATCTCTTTTGCCAGTTTTTTAGAAACGGTCAGGCGCTTTTCAGATAAATCAATTGATAATTTTCTGAGTTTCGTTTCTGTAGATTTTAATTCCTTTTCAAGTTTTGCAATATTCTCGTCCGCCTTCTCAAAAAAATTAATTTGCTGTCGGATATTTTCAGCATATTCTAAAATCTCTTTTACTGTTGGCGCATATTTTCGTTTCAGTTTTTTGATAAGTTCAATCTGTACAATAATTCCTTCCAGCCGTTTCGGATTGAATGAAATACTGTCTTTATACCGACGGAATGTATCTGCAAGTATTTTTATATCTTCAATTATCTTGTTTGCCAGATTGATGTTCTCTTGGATTGTTGTATCAATTACAGAAATGTTTTCTATCTGTTTTTTAGCAATACCTGTTTTTTCAATTACCGAGCCATCTGTTTCGTATAAAAGCGAATAAATTTCCTGGGCATAATTAAACAGTTTTTCAGCATTGTTCAGCCGATTGTATTCATTTTCAAGTTCGGTTTCGTCTATCCCTATCAATTTCGCATCCTCAATTTCCTTAAGTTGATATTTGTAAAGGTCAAGTTTCTGCAAACGTTCTTTTTCAGAATCGGTTAAATCGGCTAATTGTTTTTTTATAGAGTTAAATTTTTCAAATTGTTCACAAACACCGGATTTTTGTACTTCAAGATTCCCGTAACTATCCAGAATATCACGCTGATTCTCAATTTTTAAAAGAGATTGGTGTTCATGCTGCCCGTGAATATCTACAAGATAGTTGCCAGTTGTCTGGAGCATTCCTACAGTAGACGGTGTGCCATTGATATAACATTTTGTTTTACCGTCTGTAGTTATTTCTCGTTTAATAACTAAAAGTTCTTCAGCAGTAATCCCTGTATCAGATAACAATTTTTTTATACTTGCTAGATTTTCAATATTAAAACTTGCGATAATTTCACAACTCTGTGCATTCCTGCGGATGACTGACGAAAGTGGAGAACCTGCCCGTTCGCCAAGTACCAGCCCTAACGCATCAACGATTATTGACTTTCCTGCACCTGTCTCACCGGTTAAGATATTGACGGCTTCTCCGAAATCAATAGTTATATCGTCAATAATTGCGTAATTTTTTATTAAAAGTGTTTGTAACATAATTTTACCGATTACCCCAGTTCAGTTTTTTCCACAAAATGTTGAAATAATCGTTTTGCTTAACAATAATAAGTTTTGTACTAACTTCTGATTTCTGTATTTTTACAATATCACCAATTGCTAAAGAAGTTTCAACCTGCCCATCTACCGACAGAATTACATCGTTATGATTAGAGTTTATTTGCACGGCAATAGTATAATCATCAGGCACAATCACTGTTCTTTGTGATAGTGTGTGTGGTGCAATAGGAGTAATAGTAATGCTTTTTGTTGCCGGATGAACTATCGGTCCACCCGCTGCGAGTGAATAAGCAGTTGAGCCAGTTGGAGTAGAAATAATGATACCATCGGCAATAACATCCGTAACCTTCCTGTTGTTTATACTGAGACCTATATTTATAACCCGTGCTGTCTTGCCGTTTTTTATCACAGCATCATTCAACGCAATAAAACTGGTTCTTGTTTTTTTATTACGAGATATTTCAACTTTTAGCATAGTTCGCGCTTCTATGGTATAATTGGCTGATATAATTTTTTTCAGTGTTGAGAAAATATTTTTTATATCCGTCTCTGCAAGAAAACCAAGTTTGCCAAGATTAACTCCAAACAGCGGTATATTTTGGGATGCAAGTTCTCTGGCAGATTTCAGCATCATACCATCACCACCGAGCACAATTGCCAGTTTTTCATTGGTTCGTTTTTGTATAATTTTTTTGTTTTTCAGCCACATTGCAATTTTTTTAGAAACTTCCACTGCTTTTTTCTTTTCCTTGTTTGCAACAACTAAAATATTTTTCATAATCGCTACACTCCTTTATTCAAAATCCAGAATTATCAGTTCCATCGGGATGTCTTTCACAGTTTCGTTGATTTCCCAACTCTTGCCATCAGTCTTGATAACTATCGTGCCACTGCCGGATGTTGTAAAAAGCCGACACCATCTTAACTGCTCAAGAACCTTTTGTGCTGGCGTATCTGTAGATATTATAGCAAATTCTGGCGCAATTTTTAATAGGAAATCGTTGGATAACAATTTTTTTCCATGTGAGGGAACAAACAGGAAATTAGCAGCAATATTTTTCTCAAGCAAACTGTTCTGTATCTTTTTTGTAATATCGCCACAGAATAAAATTGAAAAATCGTTATAAGAAAGGTGCATTACAATTGAATTATCGTCGGTATTTTGCAAAATTTTTTCTGGATTAAGAATATCTATGATAGTTCTTTCATCTTTTCCAATTTTGATTTTTTGGTTAACGGTAATTTTTTTGACAGGTATTTTTTTGGCTCTCAATATTTTCATCAGGTCTATATACTCGGCTTCATCAGAAACCTCTAATGTTGTGATAAACTGGTTGATACTAAAGTTTTTGCAGACAGCCAGCAAGCCCTGATAGTGGTTCAGATGTGGGTGAGTCAGAATTACCGTGTTAATTCTTGTAATTCCTTTATTCCATAAAAAAGGCGAGATAATCCGTTCACCAATATCATAATTTGTCTGCCATTTACCGCCGCCGTCAACAAGCATATTTGTGCCGTCGGGAAACTCGCAGAAAACCGCATCACCTAACCCAACATCTATAAATGTTATAGTAAGCAGTTCCCTGTTTTTAGAGATGTGATTCATAACTGGTAAAAAGAGCAAGATTACCGATGCTAAAATTATAATTCGTTTCCATAAATAGTTTTTTATTTTCGGAATACCTGCAACAATGATATAGAAAAGTATAATGAAATAAACAGATGGTGTTGAGGTTCTGATTGTTGAATATGGAACATTTGCGAATACATCCACTAAAAATACTATTAGTGATACAAACCCGCTGGTAATTTTTGCAACTACAGGTAGTAACATTGTTCCAACCAAACTTGTAAAGTATAATGCAAAACCTGCTGCAAGTAAAACACCGATTAAAGGTAAAATTATAAGATTAGAAATAATTGCGATGATAGAAACCTTATTGAAGTAGTATGCCATTAACGGTGCAATAGCGATTTGTGCAGAAAGCGATGCCAGAAAAACACTTAAGAACCAGTTTATAAATTTAGGCAACATATGTGTTTTTAATGCTGATTGAAATTTCGGGAAAAAATAAATAATTCCAAGTGTTGCTGAAAATGACATCTGAAAGCCCGCCTCAAATAATGTGAGCGGATTATAAATTAGAATAATCAGTGCGGCAAGAAATATTCCCTGATAAACATCTGCATTTCTTGAAAATAACAATGCCAAAATGACAAGCAGCGTCATTATTGTGGCTCGCACAACAGGTGGATTGGCACCTGTAACCATCGCATAAAGCAGGATAATTGGAATCAGAAATGCGAATGCGATTTTCTTTTTGAATCGTAAAACATATCTAAACAACCAGAAAAAAATTACAGCAACAAACGCAACATTTGAACCGCTTACAACCAGAACATGCATTACACCTGCATCAACAAATATCTGCTGAATATATGGAGTAAGTCCCATCCGTTCACCGATAGTTATGCCTGAAAGTACCGCTGCAAGTTTGGGTGCGAGATTATTATTGTAGCACGCTAATATCTGGTTTCTTATGTTTAATGATACCTGCCATATATACGAAGGTTTTCTGCTGATAATTTTTATATCTTCGGCGGTAGTGATATATAGGATTGCATAAATTTTTTTTCGGAATAGATATTTTTTATAATCAAAAGTACCAGGAACTGTTGGTGAACGCGGTCTTGCAAGGTTCCCGCTGATTTCTATGATATCGCCATACGAAACAGTAGTTTCAGTATCATAGCAATTGACCAGAATCCTGCCTTTTGTTGGTGTGTTATTTATTTGGCTTGTTCTTAAGATGAACGAAGTTTTATTGTTAACTTTTTCTGGTGTTGAAATAATTCTACCGATAATTTTTGCGGTTTCGCCAGTTGCCTGTCGGGCAATATCGTTTTTAGGTATTTTATCAAACACACCGAGTGTTTCAAGCAACGCAATAACAATAATATACAGCACGGTTATCGCAACTAAAGGTCGTCTCATAAAATATATTCTATAAAAAAATCTTTACTTTATCAAATAATTTTTGTATAATTTAATCAACGGTTTTAATCAGTAGTTACAGGACTTTGTTTTACTACGAATGATTTCCGACAGTCCCGATAAATTGGGATGGGAATGACAAATCGGTGGTTAATTCGTTAGGAGAAAAGATTTGCCCGGGTGGCGGAACTGGTAGACGCACAGGACTTAAAATCCTGAGTCCGCTTGCGGATGTGAGGGTTCAAGTCCCTCCCCGGGCAATAATTTAATGGAGGAACAAATGTCAGGACATTCCAAATGGGCTGGTATTAAACACAAGAAAGCACTCATTGATGCTAAGAAAGGGAAAGTTTTTACAAAAATTATCAGAGAACTTACTATTTCTGCCCGAGCAGGTGGTGGTAATCCTGAAAATAATGCGCGGCTCAGAAAAGCGATTGAAGATGCAAAAGCAGCGAATATGCCGACGGAAAATATAAAAAAAGCAATCCAGCGCGGTACCGGCGAACTGCCAGGCGTTAGTTATGAAGAACTTGTATATGAGGGTTATGGTTCCGGTGGTGTCGCAGTTATGGTTGAGGTGACAACCGACAACAAGAACAGAACGCATTCTGAGATAAAAAAGATATTTTCTGCACACGGTGGCAATCTCGGTGAAACAGGCTGTGTTGGCTGGATGTTTCAGCCGAAGGGATATATAGCGATTGCGAAATCAAAAAGTAAAGAGGATGAAATCATGACGATTGCGATTGACAGCGGTGCTGAAGATGTGATGACAGATGACGAAGATATTTACGAAATAATAACACTACCATCAGATTTTAGCAAAATCAAAACGATACTTGAAGACAAAAAAATTCCAATTGAAACAGCAGAAAATACAATGCTACCTTCAACATATATTAAACTTGAAGGCGATGATGCCAGAAAAATGCTTCAACTGATGGATGAACTTGAAGAGCATGACGATGTTAAGAATGTATATTCGAATTTTGATATACTAAACGCAGATGTTCGCAGATAGAAAACGCTGATTACCGCTGATAATCTGCGTGTAAGCGAAGCAAAATAAAATGATTATACTCGGTATTGATCCCGGCCTCGCATCCTGCGGCTGGGCAGTGATAGAAGAAATAAGAGATAAGAGATTAGAGATTAGAGATTGTGGGGTGATAAAAACACCTGCTAATATTTCGCTTGGCGAACGATTGTATCTGAGCAGCAACGAACTTGAAAAGATAATAAAAAAAAACGAGCCTGAAATAGCAGCAATTGAAGAAATATTTTTTGCAAAGAATGTAAAAACTGCGATTACTATCGGACATGCACGGGGTGTCGCAATGTTAACCTGCGTAAAAATGGGGCTTAAAATTTATGAGTTCACACCGCTTCAAATAAAACAGGCGCTCACCGGCTACGGTCAGGCGGACAAAAATCAAGTCGGCTATATGGTAAAAAGTATTCTTAAACTAAAACAATTACCGAAAGACGATAATACCGTAGATGCAATTGCAATTGGCATTTGCTTTGCCCATTCTCGTAACAAGTTATGATAGCACAACTGACTGGCACACTCGTCTCAAAAAAGAAAAATAAAATTATAGTTGATGTATCTGGTGTTGGTTATGAATTAACCATTTCGTTATCCACATTTTCTGAATTGCCACAGGAAACATCAAAGGTAAAAATTTTTACATACCAATATGTTAGAGAAAACGCAATGGAGCTTTTTGGTTTTTCGTCAGAATTTGAGAAAGAACTATTTCTGCTTTTGATAAGTGTTTCTGGCATCGGTCCCAAAACAGCAATGGATGTTCTATCGGATACTTCTTTATCCGGCTTCAAGAATGCAATCATTTCTGCGGACCTAAAAACAATCTCAAGCATTCGCGGTATCGGTAAAAAAACAGCAGAAAAACTGATTTTTGAGTTAAAAGACAAAATCAGAGAATTCCATATCCCCACAGCAAAAATTTCTACTTCACAGACAGTAATAGATGATGCAATAGAAGCATTGAAATCGCTCGGGTTCACATACATACAGTCAAAAGAAGCAGTTGAAGATGCTGCAGGTCGTCTTAAAAAAGATGCCTCTATATCCGAGATTGTTAAGGAATCACTTAAAGATTTACAAAAATGAATATAATATAGCCCCACTGGAAACACAAAAAAGACAAAAAATGTCATTCCTGCGAAAGCAGGAATCTATTCAGTGACTTCAGTGTATTCTGTGGCATATAAAAATGAAAAAAATTGGTATAGTTCTTGGTATCTTGTTTTTAATTTTAGTAATACCAGCTACAACTCGGGCTGATAATTATACACTTGCTAAAGAATGGGGAAGTTATGGCGGTGCTGATGGTCAGTTTGATTCACCTTCTGGGATTGCTATTGATTCTTTTAATAATATCTATGTTGTGGAAAGATATAACCATCGTATTCAGAAATTTGATTCTAACGGGAACTTTATACTTAAATTTGGAAGTTATGGCAATAGTGATGGACAATTAAAGTATCCATCAGGTATTGCTATCGATTCATCAGGTAATGTTTATGTAGCAGATAGTGGTAATTATCGTATCCAAAAATTTGATTCTAATGGGAATTTTATTTTCCAATTTGGAAGTTATGGTTGGGGTGGTAATGGTCTGTTTAATCAAATAAGTTCAATTGCAGTTGATTCTTCGGGTAGTATTTATGTAATAGATGCGGAATATACATATCAATATCGTATCAAAAAGTTTGATTCAAATGGAAACTTCATTCTTAAATGGGGCAGTAATGGAAGCGGAGACGGACAGTTTTCCTATCCTAAAGGTATTGTCTGCGATTCTTCAAACAATGTTTATATTGCTGATTCTGGGAATAAGAGGATTCAAAAATTTGACTCAAACGGAAATTTTATACTCAAATGGGGCAGTTATGGAAATGGCGATGGGCAGTTTAACTATCCAAGCGGCATTGCAGTTGATTCTTCCGGTAATGTTTATGTAGCAGATAGTGGTAATTATCGTATCCAGAAATTTGATTCTACTGGGAATTTCATCTCCCAATTTGATTGTTTATACTCCCTATCTGGAATTGCTATGGATTCGTTCAATAATATCTATGTGGTTAGTTCTAATAAAGTAGTAAAGTTCATTCCAATTTCTAAAGTACAGAGTTTGAAAAAAGAAAAGTTTTTTGTTGGAAAAAATCTTTTTTATCCAAATAAAAGTGAAAAAGCACAGATTTATTATCATCTGAATAATGGGAGCAATGTTTTGATAAGGGTTTATGATATTGCAGGAGACCTTGTAAAAGAAATTCTTGATGGATATTGTGACGCAGGTGACTATGTTGAATACTGGGATGGAAGTGGTGCAAAATCCGGATTGTACATTATTTCTATAAAAACTGATGAATACACAAAACGAGCAAAAGTCGGTGTGGTTAAATAGATCCCAGAAGTCATTCTGAGGTGAAACCGAAGAATCTTAAAAAGCGAGATGTTTCGCTGACGCTCAACATGACACAATGGGGTCATTCTGACCCCGATGAATATCGGGAAAAGAATCTCAATATGAAAATTTTTTTAACATTTGTACTGGTTATCTTTATTTTTTCAAATTCTGTATTTGCTAAAGGCGAATTCCTGAAAATTGTTCCTGGTGCCTTGGAAGTTAGTATGGGTGAAACGGGCACATCAATATATGGAAATCTTTCTGCTTCTGCACTGAATCCTGCCTCACTTGCGTTTCTCAGACGAGATGAACTAACAACAACATATCTTTCACATTTCACAGGAATAAATTATGGCTATTTAGCAGGTAGCAAAAGATTGAGTAAAAGAAGCACTATCGCACCATCAATAATTTATCTCGGGACAAGTGAAGATATAAGGGATACAATCGGCACAAAAACGGGTGACGCGTTTTCTTATTATGGTGCTGTATATTCTGTAGCATATTCTATAAGAATTGGTAGAATTGTCGGCATAGGGATAACACCCAAATTTGCCCAAGAAAAACTTGAAAATTATTCAAACAGTTTTTGTTTATTAGATTTTGGCGGGTTCGTTCGTTTAGGAAATTTTAGTTTAGGGATAAGCGAGACCAATTTAGGTTTAGATGACAGTGGTGATTGGACAGGAAAATTATTGAGATATGTTGTATCAGGCAGTTATCAAAAGGGAAAACTTACCTGTAGTATTGATTCAGGTCCAAGAGCAGAAAAGTTTTTTAGTTCATTCGGCTTAAGATATAAGATAAGTTCACAGTTTAATTTGTCTGCTGGTGCAAACTTTACAGATGAGAATATTTTTCTTAAACTGAAGTCGGTAAAATACAGTGGTGGGTTGGGTTTTGAGCATAAAGATTATCGGATGGACTATGCAATTGTTCCTTACAGAGATTTAGGTTTAACACATCGGATTGCTGTTTCTTATCATTTTGGTAAATACAGAATTCCCGAAGAAAAACATATTACAGCAGAAGCAGAGCCAATAACTTTAGAGAAAGGAACACATATAGCAGTGATTGATTTTGAGGCAAAAGAGCCAATATCTCAGTCAGAGGCATTGTTTGTTGCTGACCTTTTTCGCGGTGCATTGGTTGAGTCACGATATTTTAAAGTTGTAGAACGACGAAATATGGAAACGATACTTGCAGAACAGGGCTTCCAGCAGACAGGATGTACTACAACGGAATGTGCTGTGCAAATAGGCAAAATTCTTAATGTCCAGAAAATGGTTGTAGGCTCATTTGGTAAACTTGGTGAGTTCTATATTCTGCCAATAAGGATTGTAGATGTAGAAACAGGGCAGATAGTTTATTCTGCCAAAGTTTCTTGTAAAAATTTAACTCCCGATGAAATTGAAAATATGGTAAAAGAATTGGTTAGTAAAATGGTTACAAGATGAAAATGGCTGTTCAGCATTTTTCTACGCAACTTCAGTTGCTGTTTTTTGGGATTTTAGTCCGTTACTAACCGACGCTAAAACATCGTAGAATTAGAAATTCTTATATGGAAAAACGAATAATTACACCTGTAACAACAGATGAAGAAGACAAAATTGACTACACGCTTAGACCTCAGACGCTGGATGAATTTGTTGGTCAGGAAAGACTTAAAGAGAACCTGAAAATTTTTATAGCCGCTGCAAAAAAAAGAAAAGAACCACTTGACCACTGCCTTTTTTATTCACCACCCGGTTTGGGTAAAACCACACTTGCACATATAATCGCACGAGAGTTAGGTGTGAATCTGAAATCAACATCAGGTCCGGTTATAGAAAAAGTGGGCGACCTGGCAGCAATACTTACCAACCTTTCTTACAATGATGTTTTTTTTATTGACGAGATTCATCGGTTAAACAGGATAGTTGAAGAATCGCTGTATCCTGTTCTGGAAGATTTCAAACTTGATATTGTTATCGGACAGGGTCCTTCTGCAAAAACAATCAAACTTGATATTCCGAAATTTACTCTTATAGGCGCCACTACCCGTGCCGGACTTCTTACATCCCCGTTAAGAGAACGGTTCGGTATTACAGCGCATATAGATTTTTATACGGTTGATAACTTAAAAGACATTTTAATACGGTCAGGCAAAATTTTGAATATTACTGCTGACAAAAACGGGCTTGAACTTATTGCGAAACGGAGTCGCGGAACTCCCCGAATAGCCAACCGTTTGTTAAGGCGGCTGCGTGATTTTGCAGATATAAAAACAGGCGGGCTGATTACCCGCGAACTTGCTGAAGATGCGCTAAAATCACTCGGGATTGATTCTGAAGGGCTTGATGAAATAGACAGGAAAATTCTTTTAACAATTATTGATAAGTTTTCAGGCGGACCTGTTGGGATTGAAACAATCGCAGTTGCAGTTTCAGAAGAGATAGATACTATCACAGATGTCTATGAGCCATATCTTATACAGGCTGGTTTTTTAGCAAGAACCTCGCGGGGTAGAATCGTCACTGAATCCGCATACAGACATCTGGGTCTACCAACCAAACGTCAGCAGGAACTCCTGTAAAAAAACGCAGATGACCGCAGATGACACTACGTGTCATTCCCAAATGGTTCTATTGGGAATCTATTAAAGACATAGATTTCCGACAGTGGCATTCGGGAATGACAAATCAGCGGTAATCAGCGATTATATGATTAAATACGAGCCTGTTCAGGTAAAAAGTATATTGAACCGTCTTGACGACAAATCTAATGGGTTAGATGGTTTCGCCTGTATTTATACATTGAATCCTTACCGGGGTTGCGAACATGCCTGTCAGTACTGTTATGTTCTATCAGAAAAATATGTTCCATATAGCAAGAAAGAAGAGTTTTTTTATAGAATCCAATTAAAATCAAACGCACCATTTTTACTTCAAGAATCGTTACAAAAAACCCAGAATGGTTCACTTATGATGCTTGGGAGTGCCTGTGACCCTTATCAGCCGATAGAAGAAAAATACAAAAATACAAGAAATCTGCTTGAAATAATTTACCGATATGAAATCCCGCTGCATATTATGACGAAATCCGAGTTGATTTTACGAGATACTGACCTTTTAGAAAAAATATCATCTACAAGTTTTCTAGCAATAAGTTTTTCTATTGCAGTTAATGATGATTTAGCAACGATACTTGAAACTCGTGCTACAAAACCGTCAAAACGATTCGCAGCGATAACTAGTCTAACTACGAAAGGTATCCGATGTGGTGTCGCGATTTCGCCGATTTTGCCGTTTATTACCAGCGAGAAAATTATCAGCGAAATAATTGCAAAAGCAAAACGGTCAGGTGCTAAATATATCTTTTCAGACGATTTACGGCTCCGGGATACAAATAAAGAACGCTTTTTTTTATTCATCCAAAAGTTTTATCCAAAACTTTTAAGTAGATACAGGATAATATATTCTAAACGGGTTTCGCCACCTGCAATTTTTTCCAAAAAAAGCGCACAGTTGATAGAAAAAATATCAATATGCTCAGGGTTGGATACAACATTTATCGGTAATTTTCAGCCTACTAAAAAACAGTTGGAATTACTTTAATGAAGATAATTTATTCAGAAAAATGTGCTGAATACAATGCTCCATATCATCCGGAATCGCCTGCAAGGGTTTTAGGCACAAAAAAATTCTTGGATACCAAAGGATTTGAGTTTGTTATCCCGAAACCTGCAACTGAAACCGATATTATGGCTGTGCATACAAAAAAACTTTTAGAGATGGTCAGAAAAGAAGATTTTATTGATGCGGATACACCTGCATTACCAGGAATATTTAATTATGCATTATTATCTGCTGGTGCGGCAATTGAAGCCGCAAACTTTTCAAAATCTGGCGAGTTTGCATTCTCTATGATGCGGCCGCCGGGTCATCACGCAGGCAAAAATTTTTTAGGCGGTTTCTGTTATTTTAATAATATCGCCATTGCCACTAAATACCTAATCGCCCAATCGCCCAACCCCCGACTTAAGTCGGGGGCTACAATCGCCATCTTAGATATTGACTGCCATCACGGTAATGGCACACAGGATATTTTTTTAGGTGATGCAAATGTCGTGTATATTTCACTTCATCAAGTGCCGCTTTATCCCGGTACAGGACTTAAATCAGAAAAAAATTGTCTGAACTTTCCACTGTCGCCTGGAACCGATGAGACGCGATATCTTGAGATACTTGATATTGCGCTGACAGAAATCAAAAAAGTTGAACCTGATATTATCGGTATTTCGGTTGGTTTTGATACTTACGAAAACGACCCATTAACACAGCTGAACTTAAAAAAAGAATCATACACCAAAATTGCCCAAAAAATCGCAGGGCTACACTTAAAAACATTCGCAGTATTAGAAGGTGGCTACAGTCCTGAGATGCCCGAATGTGTATTTAACTTTTTGGCAGGTTTTGAAACATTATGAAACCAATTTTGCTTCATACCTGTTGCGGTGCCTGTGGTTTTATAGCAACTAAATTTTTAGAGGCTAAATTTAACATAAACTATTTTTGGTTCAATCCGAATATAGATACAATACAAGAGCACGAAAAACGGCTTGATGTTGCCCGAAAGAATTTTTCTGTTATAGTTGATGAATACAATAGTAGCGAGGGGAGGGAGTGGCTTGATAATTTCCAAGAATTTGCCTATCAACAAGAAAAACGATGTAAAGAATGTTATCGGTTCCGTCTGACAAGAACGGTTAATAAAGCCAAAGAACTGAAAATAGATTGGTTTTCAACAACACTATTGGTGAGCCCTTATCAGAAACACGAGATTCTAAAAAAAGTTGCTGGAGAACTTGCAGACATAAATGGGCTTAAATTTTATTATTTTGATGGTAGAACAGATTTCTATAAAAATTTAACCGAGTTTAAAAAATTAGGTTTTTATACGCAGAAATACTGTGGTTGTAAATTCAGCAAGAATGAAAAATAAAAATTTTTTTTTATATTCACTCGCCGCTGTAATAACTATTAGTTTACTTTTTTTGGTTTTCTATCCCTACCTCCCCTTCCCCCCCACCCTTAAAAAAGAGAAAAAACCTGTTGAAATAATTGACTTTTCCTACGAACGATTTATACCAGCCAGCCCGACTGTTTTATTCCGTTTTGAAAACTTGAATTCTGTATGGACAGATTTCAAAACAGCCAAGATTCATAATCATCTGACTGAATTTCTGCAATGGTTATGGAATGAGATGCCGTCAGAATCGTTTGGATTTTCAACAGATATAAGAGATATTCAGGAAAACATCGGGTTTGAATTAAGCGAAGAAAACCTGCTTGCGTTTTTAGGTAAAAGAATTATGGTTGGTATGTGGCTTGAAAATCCAGAGGACAGAAAAATTTTAGTAATCTCTAATTTAGCCAATCGTTCTTTTCTATCCGAAACAATGAAAAAATTACTAGCACAAAAAATCGGTATTGATGAATACCGAAACATAACGATAGATATATTTGCTGAAAATAAATACTGGTCTATTGTTGATGATAAACTGGTTATCTCAAATGATATAGGCACAATAAGAAATGTGATTGATTTAATAACAGGTGTTTCAAAAGATTCATTTGCAGACGACTCAGAGTTAAAAAATTATCTAACAGGCGGTAAAATAGGTTCTGCGAATTATATCTATATTAATCCGCAGAAATTAAGTATAGTAAACCCTGCCACCCATAGTGGCGGGCTAAAAATAAAAAATGAAATTGAAGCCATTACAGTTTCGTTAAAATTCCAAAAAGGCATTTTGATAAAATCGGATATTTTCTTTACAACACCGTTTCTTAAAAATACAAAAACATCTAAAAGAATCAAATCGCTTCGGTTTATACCTGAAAATGTATTTTTATATATCGGCGGGCATTTTGTGAACATTCCTGCAATTTCTGAAACAGGTCTCAGCCAGGAAGTTGGCTGTGTAATCTTCCCGTTTAATAAACACTCATTAGCAGTAATGTTGTTTTGTGAGGTAAAAAATAGAAAACAGGTTTTAAACAGATTTGAAGAATTGGTAAAACCGACAGATAACAATTTCAGTATTTCGCTACCGTTTTTAGGTTCTGTAGGATTTAACTATTTCTTCTACAAAAAATACTTTATTGTTTGCCATCCGCCTACACCGGCTTGTTCAGATAGTATAATAAACTTCATCCAGCACAGAAAAAACCGCTTAAAAGATACAGCAAAGTTTAAAGAATTAAATCTTTCTACTAAAAGCACCGGGATTATCTATACAAATTTTGCAGGACTGGTTTCACTATTTTCTAAAAAGGATTATCTAAAATTCGTAAAACCAACCGGCGGCTACATTCTGTTGGATAAACAAACTATTCACGCAAGTTATTATATTCCATTGACAGATCTGGCAGATTCAGATTGGACAACAATTTTTTGGCAACTCCGAAACACTATTTCTAAAATGATTATTGCTGAAAAAGAAAAAATTACCCGCAAAAACCTGCTGTATCTTCGTCAGATATTGAGTATCTACAACTCTAAAACAAACAGATTCCCGAAAAAACTTGATTCGCTTATAGATGAGTATTTGAATGAAATACCACAAGAGTTACTAACGAAATCAAACAGTGTGAGCACTGTATTAAATGGTGCTGGCGGCTGGTTCTATAATCGCAGTCAGAAAAAGGTAATGTTAAACATTTTTGGAACTGATTCATCAGGAAATTTGTATTCAAAATGGTAAAAGGCAAGTTGAAGGCAAGTTAAAGGGAAAATGGAAAAGGGAAAAATTTCTGGATATTATTTTTAATTTATACCTTTAATTTTAACCTTTTATTTATACCTTTTGCCTGTCTTCAGAGGGTAGAGGGTACATTGGCTTATTTTGGAAAATTATTGATAGTTTTTGGACTGATTGTTATTGGTATTGGTTTGATACTTGTTTTCGGCGTCAAAATTCCGTATTTAGGTAAACTCCCGGGTGATATCTATATTAAGAAAGAAAATTTCACCTTCTATTTCCCAATGGCTACCTGTATTATTTTAAGTATTGTGATTTCATTTGTTTTATGGCTGATTTCCAAAAGATAACCTTTCAGTTTTTGCTATTCGCTATTCTCTATTCTCTATTTGCTGCCTTTACCGGCTGTGCAGTCCCTCGGAAAAAACCACCAGAAGTTGCTAAACCTATTCCTGCAGTAATCATACCGCCACCTGCACCACCCGCTCCCCCCCCACCACCATCTAAACCTACAGAAGAAATAAAAATCAAAATCGGACTGCTTGAAAATGTATCTCATCTTACAATCGGCTCCGAGAACAAACTTGTAATTACTGATATAAAAACAGATGACAGATTTGAAATGCCAGGTGGCTCAATAAAAATTGTAAATGGCAAACTTGTTTTTGGCAAAAAGCAGTTTTTACATAGTATAAAAATCAGCACGCTAAAAAATAAAGATAAAATTAGTGTTAATGGTAAAAAATATAAAGGTGATATAATAATAAAAATTATTAACAAAAAAAAAATTAGAGTTATAAACGAACTCGGACTTGAAGAATATCTCTGTGGTGTGCTGCCAAAAGAGGTTGCGCCGGATTGGCATGAAGAAGCATTAAAAGCACAGGCGGTTGTCGCACGAACTTTTGCATTAAAAAATTTTAATAGACATATATCATCTGGCTTCAATCTGTGTAATCAGACACATTGTCAGGTTTATACCAGTAGCGATGCCGAAGACGAACGAAGTAACAAAGCGGTATATGAGACACAAGGCGAGGTGCTTGTCTATGACGATAAACTCATAAGTTCATTTTACCATTCAAGTTGTGGTGGCAGAACAGAAGATATAAAAAATGTATGGAATACACCGAGCTTGGAGAATCCGGAATATCTCAGTAGTGTAAAATGCGGATTTTGTACAAAGGATAAATGGTACAACTGGTCTGCTGCGTGTTCGCTAAAAAAAATTACCGTTTGCCTCAAGAATTCCGGTTATAAAATTGGCACAGTAAAAAAAATCAAAACTATAGGCCACACTTCGTCAAACAGAGTAAAAGAGATTTTAGTTGAACATTCCAAAGGCAAACTATGGCTTTTATCAAACAGGTTTAGAACAGCGATAGGCGCTAACATTATTCGTAGCACAAATTTTATAGTAAAAACCAAAAATAATATCGTATATTTCAACGGGCACGGTTGGGGTCACGGTGTTGGTATGTGTCAATGGGGCGCCAAAGGAATGGCAGAAGATGGTTGGGATTATAAAGATATCCTGCAACATTTTTATAAAGGTGTCAAAATAAAAAAATTTGAAAACCTAAAATGAAAGTTTCAGATTTTGATTATGTCCTGCCAAAAGAGTTTATTAGCCAGTACCCGGCTGAAATGCGGGACGAGTCAAAACTGTTAGTGCTTCACAGAGATACTGGGAAGATTGAGCATAAAAGTTTCAAAGATATAGTTAATTATTTTTCTGCTGGCGATGTTTTAATCGTCAACAAGACAAAAGTAATACCTGCCCGGCTTTTTGGCAAAAAAGTAACTGGCGGAAAAATAGAAATTCTGATACTTGGATATGGTGACAACAAAATCGTTCCCGCAATAGTCAGTCCACTAAAAAATCTTAAACCAACCACCAGAATATTTTTTGATAAAGATTTTTGTGAAGTCGTTGGAATAGAGGATGGTATTGTAAAACTAAAATTTTCCGAAAATATAAATTTGATTCTTGAAAAACACGGGCGAATTCCGCTTCCGCCATACATAAAAAGGGATTTGGTTCAATCAGATATTGAACGGTATCAGACAGTTTTTGCTGCTGTCAGCGGTTCCATTGCAGCGCCGACAGCAGGGCTCCATTTTACCAAAGAGATTCTGGAGTTGCTTGAGCATAAAAATGTAAAAGTTGCAGAAGTGCTTTTGCATATTTCCTTGGCTACTTTTTCAAAAGTAAAATCTGAAAATATAACACAACATAAAATGGGTGAAGAGTATTTTGAAATAGAAAAGTTGTCAGCGGACATAATTAACCTGGCAAAAAGAAAAATAGCAGTTGGGACATCGTCGGTAAGGGTTTTAGAAACCGTATCAGATGGTAAAAATGTTCTGGCAAATAGAGGGACAACGAATCTTTTTATATATCCTGGCTACAAGTTCAAAAACACTGATGCTGTAATTACAAATTTTCATTTACCGAAAACAACACTTTTAATGCTTGTATGCGCATTCGCTGGACGAGATTTAATTTTTAACGCATATGAAGAAGCCAAACAAAAAAATTATAGATTCGCTTCCTACGGTGACGCAATGTTGATTTTGTAAAAAAAATAAGTAAAATGTAAGCAGATGCTTACATTTGAATTTTGCTCGTCGGTAAATTTTAGTTTTTCAATTAGTACAAATGTACTAATTGAAATTTAGGGTTTGGAATTGGGGAGATTTTTTATGCGTGCTGTGATTGATAGGATTGAAGATGGAAAGATTGTTGTTCTGACAATTATCGGCGGTGGTGAGATGTTAATACCAGCTAAGCAGTTTAAAAAATTCAAAATTCACGAAGGGATGTGGCTGGATATAGAATTCAAGCCAAACAGGGAAGCCGAGGATAAAGCCAGACAGAAAGTTATAAAACTTCAGCAGGAATTATTGAAAAAATGAGAGATGCTAAATTAAAATTTCTTGTAATACTTTTTACAGGACTGCTTGTCGTTAATTTATATTCTCAGCAAGAAACCAAACCCAAAAACCTGGAGGTCTATTTTCTGGATGTCGGGCAGGGTGATGGTGCATTCCTGAAAACGCCTAATGGCAAAAATATACTGATTGATGCAGGGCAGTGTGCACTTGAAGATGACGAATTTGATGCCGGCAAAGAAATCGTTATACCGTTTTTAGTCAAGCAAGGTATTACAAAAATTGACTGTATTGTTGCCTCTCATGCACACGCTGACCATATTGGCGGTTTAATCAGTATTATGAAAAAATATCCTGTTGGTGAAGTGCTTGATACCGGCTTCCCGTATCCATCGCCTGTTTATACAAGGTTTCTTCAGGTAATAAAATTGAAAAAAATAAAATATAAAATTGTAACTCGTGGTGAGATACTTCACTGGGATGCTGACCTATCAGTAGAGGTTTTATCGCCAAATACAAATCAATTATTTGACGACCCGAACAATAATTCAATTGTGCTAAAAATTACATATAAGAATGTTTCGTTTTTATTCACAGGCGATATGGAAACATCTGCGGAAGAGAGTGTGCTATCTAACTACAAAAAAAGCGAACTGTCAGCAGTGATACTGAAAGTAGCGCATCACGGTTCACGGTCATCTTCAACCGAAGATTTTCTGTCTGCGGTATCGCCTGAAGTCGCTGTAATGTCCGTCGGTAGATATAACAGATTCCGACTGCCACATCCAACGATTGTAAAGCGATATAATGATTTTGACATTGAACTTCACAGAACCGATAAAGAAGGCACGATTATTGTAACAACCGATGGTGAAACTTACTCACTAAACGCAGTAGGATTTAGTAATCGCTGATTGCCGCTGATATTTATCTGCGGATTTGTCATTCCCGAATGCCCCTGTCGGGAATCTACGCTTTTAATGGATTCCCAATAGAACCATTTGGGAATGACATGGCATGTTATCTGTGATTCTATCAGCGATCATCTGCATTCTTAAAAAAAGTACTTGACAAAATTTAATTTTATGTTATACTATTTTATAGACAAGCCGTATAAATCCGGGAATAGGCTCGGATGTTTCTACAGGCCGACCGAATAATCGGTCTTGCTACGGAAGGGATTTAATACAAAAAAATTCTTTCCGTATTTTTTAGGAAAAAACGGAAGCGATTATGGGTGAGATACGCGTCAAGCTGTTTTTTGAGAACTATGAGGACTTGCTTCTAAAAAAGGCAGGTAAATTTGGGAAGAAGACGGTCAGGTCTGCCGAGGTGGATGCTGTCGTAAATAGATAAAATGAAACCACTCAAAACCATAATTGATACAATATTCGGTAGACGGCACTTAAATGCCGTCTACAAGTGGTTTAAGTCTTGGGAACCCCGACTGAAGTCGGGTAGAATTTTACAGCTCGTTACCAGTTCAACGTTCCTCGTTACTGTTTTTCTACTTTCCTCCGTCCCCATTATTTACGCAACTGAAGGTGTGATGGTATATTTCTCATCTTCAACTTCTGCAGGTCCGTTTTCACCATCGTATTCTACCTCATCCGCAGGTGGCTTTGTAGGTGGTGAAACCAAACTGTCAATGCCAACACCAGCAGGTTCTGAAGACCAGACATCATACTGGGTTGCTAAAGCAAATCCAGTCAGCAACGAGGCGGTTTTAGTAACATTAAGTAGTGATGGTAGATCCTATCAATCAAGATACTGGAATGGTTCTGCATGGCTACCCACAGGTACCACTGATTACTGGCGAATAAGTGGTGGCACTCCTAATATACAACAATTTGATTTCACATATTTTGAGAATAATCTTTCCAGCGGAATTATTGTTTATAGATTTGCTAATACCGGTATCCCACGCTATAGAACCTGGTATAATGCTTCGTGGGGTAATGAACAGTCAACAGATTTCCCAAGTGAGACATACAGATGGATACGGCTTGAGCCACTGCCAAGTGATGATAAAGTTATCTGTGTTGCTTTAACAAATGACTCGTATTTATATGTAGATGTATACGATTTAAGTAATAGTATTTGGGCAAATAGCGATTATGCGATAGCGTCTGCATTAGGTTCTGATGATTCAACCGGGATGCCTCGGCGGTTTGATTTAGCAATAGAGCAAAATTCCGGTGATGCAATGGTTGTCTTTGTTGATACAAATAATACTACTTCGTTAAGTTATTCTACAGGGTCATCTTCTGGCTGGGCGGCAGTGCCAATTAGTGTTGGATATAATATCACATACTCTACAAGAACACAATGGGTACGACTTATAGCAAAACCGGGTTCTGACGAGATTCAACTTGTATTCAATTATTTAGAAGACCCTGCAGATACTGTCCGGCTTGCTTGTGTCACCTGGGATGGTTCTGCTTGGGGAACTACTGGTAGTTTTATTTCTGGGAATACAACTGGTGGTTATGGTAGTGGTAATTTATCGCAACGATTTGATGTGAATTATGAACGCGGCAGTGGTGATTGCCTGATTGCGTTTTCTTCTTCAAACAATACAGCACCTTCATACACAACAAGACCAAACGGCTCTACAAGTTGGTCAGTGGTTTCTCAAGCAAGCGATTGGGGGGTTGACCTGCAAGGTCGCTGGTATCAGCTTGTGAGAGAGGAAGCACCTTCAAGCGATGAGATGTATTTGATGGTGAATACTTCTAGCGATACAGTTGGCTACGCGGTTGCTTGGCAGAAATGGAATGGTGCGTCTTGGGGTAATATAACCAAAGTAGAAACAAACTCGCTTTCAGACCGCCAGTCGTTTGATATGTGTATTTTGAGGTCTTTAGTTGACTCCACACCACCATCACCAATCTCAAATCTGACCGCGATTGCGTCTACAACAAACGAAGGACAGGTAAAATTGGAATGGACATCACCTGGAGATAACGGCGATACCGGTGACCTTATCTCGGGCAGCAGTTTCAAGCTAAATTATTCGTCTGTTGGGATAGTTACATCTGCTAATTTTACAAATACAACTTCAACATTCGCAAATGTGGTTGATATATCAACTGCAACTACTGCGCTTTCTTACCAGACAACAACATTTTTTAACTTGAACCTGAATACTACATACTGGTTTGCTATCAAAACTGTTGATGAATCGTCAAACTGGTCTGTATGGAAATCAACCGCTGATGATTTAACTGTGAATACATCTGCATACTGTTATGTTTCTGCTATCAAGCCCTATTTACCTTCAGGACTGACACAATTAGCAAGCCAAGGGCTTGCAACTACATTATATTCAATGCAATGGACGAATTCGTCAATAATAATTTCTTCGTTTACGCAATCAGGACCTGTTCCAGCAAACGACTTAAAATTTCATTTACAGGTCTCGTCTGATTCTACATTCATATACAAATTTGTTGATTACACATCTGCGTTAATTCCACAGGGAACAACCGGATATCAATGGCCACAACTTACTGACAATGGCACATACTGGTGGCGTGTCTGGTCTGAAGATGGCAGTGGCTATACTTCGTCAACTGCTACAACGCTGGGTATCGGTGGTACTGCAAAACTCGGGTTTGATAATAAAGCACCTGCTGGGATTTCTAACTTAACTGCACTCGCTGGTAGCGTGCTTGGTTCTATAAAACTTGAATGGACTTCGCCTGGCGATAATGAGAATTCCGATTATCTTCGGTCTGGCAGTTTGTTCAGAATAAACTATTCATCAGTTGGCATAGTTACATCGGCTAATTTTACAAATACTTCTTCTACTTTTGCGACAGTCGTAGATATTTCAACTCAAACATCAGCACTGACTTTTCAGACAACTACATTTTATAATTTGAATACTTATACAACATACTGGTTTGCGATAAAAACTTGCGATAATGCTGGCAACTGGTCTGTATGGAATTCGTCTGCTGATGTAGCAAGTGTTAACATTGCAGCGTCAACTATCTCTTTTGAAAACCCACCGGATGCACCGACGGGCTTTACAGGTGTCGCTTTATCAACCTATTCAATTCAGTGGTCGTGGAACAATGTAGCGGGTGAAAGTGGCTACCGAGTGAGATACACAACTTCGCCGTCTGGCAATCCAGCATCACCATCACTTAATACTGATGTTGTCAACTGGACTGAGAGCAATCTTATAGCGAATACATCATATTACAGAGTAGTTGTCGCCACAAACACTGCCGGTGAAAGCCCGTTGTCAAATGCCGCAACAACCTATACACTTGCAGCACCACCATTACCCGCTGTTTCTACATTCACATTTGTGGGTTATTCATCCGTTACAGTTAATTGGTCTCATAATTCAACAATCAATCCCGCCTGGACAAGATATGGCGTGATTATTTCAAGCAATCCTGAGTGTTATGGTGTAAGTGTTTCAACTGCTGTAACCTTTGCCCAAAATCTTACCGCAGATAATACAACGGTATTTAATCTAACCGCTGATTCAACATACTGGTTCAGAATAGTTGCTTTCAATGAAGACCAGATACAGACCGCATACATTCAAGACAGCACGATGACAAAAGTCGGTCCACCCACCGCTCCGAGCAATTTACGTCCGACCGCTGTGTACGTTTCATCAATCCAATGGACATTCACAGATAACGCAACAAACGAAACGGGATTATATGTTTCATCCGGCGATTATACCCGTCTTTCAGAAAATCTTGGACCTTTAAGCGGGACGGGAACAACAAGTTGGTGGGAAATAAATCTCGGAACTAATACACCATGTACAAGATATGCAGAGGCATTTAATATAGCAGGTAGCAGTTGGTCTGTATCAATTACCAGTTCTACTGCAGCCGCACCGCCAACAAATCCTGCTGCGACTACCAATAATTCCTCATCAATAAATCTTACATGGGATGTTAACGATAATCCAGCCCCCGCAACGAAATACGGTGTAAGTTATGCAACTGCTACAGATTTCTATGTATCTACAACTGCCTATAACTTTGCAGCAGGACTTATCGGTAACACAACAACCGTGTATGATTTATCTGCGAATACTACCTACTGGTTCCGTGTCTGGGCATACAACGGTGACCAGATAGAAACCGCATATATTACAACCAGCAGTGCAACCGCACCTGTACCAGTTTACACACCTTCACTCGGCGATGTTGTAATAAATGAGATAATGCATGATGCTCCTACCGCGCTCGGCGATACAAATGGTGAGTGGATAGAATTGTATAATAATACAGGGAATGATATACACCTATCAGGCTGGATTATTAATGATGGTAATAATGATATAACAATTCCTAATGGTACAACAATATATGCTAATTCTTATATTGTTGCGGCTGAAAGTGCAGCATTATTCAGTGGTGCTGGATACGGATATGATTTAAGTGGTGTTACATATTTTGATACTAATAGTATGTCTATCACAGATACCGGTGACACCATTTATTTAAGTACTGCTGTTGGTGGAACTCTTATTAGCAGTGTAACATTTTTATCTAGTTGGGGTCCTGCTTCTAATGGTATTACATTAGAAAAAATTGACCTAGTTGGTAGTGATAATGATGTTAACTGGAGTAGTTGTACATTGTCAACTTCAATTGTTGACCCCAGTTGGGGCACACCAGGAAAAGTAAATAGTGTCTATACAGTAACCGACCAAAGTAAACCGGCTGGAATTTCTAACTTAACCGCACTGGCAGGTATTACAGAAAGTTCTATCGTGCTTAACTGGACTGCGCCTGGCGATGATGGAACCGTCGGCAATTTAACCGGCACTTTCCGCATAAATTACTCGTCTGTTGGGATAGTTACAGCAGCCAATTTTACGAATACATCCTCAACATTCGCAACCGTTGTAGATATTTCAACAACTTCATTAGCACCTTTAACTGCCTGCACAACAACATTTTGCAATTTAACACCAGGAACATCTTACTGGTTCGCGCTCAAGACACAGGATGATGCAGAGCTTTGGTCAGTCTGGAACTCGTCGTTTGATGTTTTAACTGTGAACACTTCTGCTTACGCATCTGCACAGGATTTAACACCTGCCGCACCTTCAAATTTTACAGCACTTGCAGGTGATACGCAGATACAACTTTCCTGGACTGCTAATTCCGAGACGGATTTGAATTACTACAAAATATACCGCGATACTTCAGACCCGTACGATTTTGCTGATGAGTTAAGTCCCGGCACAACACCTTATACATTTACTACTTTTTATGATACTGGCTTACAAAACGGCACCAGCCATGTTTATAGAATGACTGCGGTTGATAAAACAGGCCACGAAAGCGCATATTCTACAATTATTAACACGATACCATATGCAGGTCCACCATTCGCACCCAGCAATTTAACCGCCTATCAGGTATTCACAAGTTCAGTAGTATGGCGGTTTCAAGACAATGCAAATAACGAAGATGGACTTTTTATAGCGACAGGAACTTGGCCGTCTAATTACTGGGTAGGTTTAGGTTCAATTACAGTACCGGTATCAGGTGGGACAACAAGTTGGTGGCAACTCAATCTATCAACTAATACACAATATACTGTCTGTGCAGGTGCGACCAACACTTATGGTGCCTCGTGGACTTCCACAGTTTCTACTTATACGCTCGCAGTAGCACCGACTGATTTTGTAGCAACCACAAACGATTCCTCATCAATAAATCTTAATTGGTCTGCGAATACAAATCCTGATGGAACACGATACGGGCTTTCCCGTTCCACAGAACCAGGATTTGGGAATGAGATTACATTTATAAATTATGCCAGTGGTCTTACAGCAGCTACTACTATCTGCTATCTGCTATCTGCTAACACAACATACTGGTTTCGTGTCTGGGCATATAACGGTGCCGGTATCCCCACAAACTATTACAGTGATGTAAATTCAAGTTCTACAACCGCTCCACCACCTGCTGCGGCTAATTTACTAATAAACGAAATCGCACCTGCGGTAACAGGCGGATATGATTGGGTAGAAATATGTGTCACAGCAGGTGGAAATTATTCTGGCTACAGATTTTTTGAGGGCTCAACATTAAGAAAAGCATTTCCAGGGTCGTTCAATCCTGCAACAGGCGATTACATAGTTATCTGGTTCAGTTCGTCTACTGCGGATGAAGATGATACTACTGGCGATACAAATGGGAACGGATATTGGGATTTTTATACAACAGATACAGGGCTGGTCGCTACTGATGAGGTGCTATCAATAAAGATACCTGCAGGCGATGATACTTGGGTAGATGGTGTCTGCTATTCTGATAGAGATGGAGAGACGACAACAGCTTTTGAAGGCAACTACAATACTGCGTTAAGTTCAACTGCCTGGACAGGTGCTGTTGCAGATGGGACAGGTGGAACCGGTGATGATGCAACCGTGCAAGCTGCCTGTATCAATATCTCAACAATTACCGCAACAACCACTACAGGGCGTGATATAAATTCAACTGATACCGATTCGTATACCGATTTTGCAATCACACCATCTTCAACACCGGGTTATGCAAACTATCCTAATCTGGACAGTATGCAACCTGCAGCGATTTCCAATTTGACAGGATTAACAGGATTGCTTGAGGGTTCAATTATTTTGAACTGGACGGCACCTGGTGATGATGGAACCGTCGGCAATTTAACCGGCACTTTCCGCATAAATTATTCGTCTGTTGGGATAGTTACATCGGCTAATTTTACAAATACATCCTCAACATTTGCAACAGTTGTAGATATTTCAACAACTTCATTAACACCTTTAACTGCCTGCACAACAACATTTTACAATTTAACACCTGGCACAAGTTACTGGTTCGCAATCAAGGCACAGGATGACAACAACAACTGGTCTGTATGGAACTCGTCTGCGGATGTTCCGACGGTAAATACATCTGCATATGCATCTGCACAGGACTTGATACCATCACAGCCACAGGGCTTATCAGTACTTGCGGGTGATACTGAAATCCAGCTCTGGTGGACTGCTAATACCGAACTGGATATTTCATCCTACACAATCTATTGTGATAGTCAGCCACCGGATACTGTTAGTTGGTTTGTTATCGGCACAACACCTACCGCGTCTACAATAAGTAGTCCGTATATCCATACAGGGCTTCAAAATGGCGCCACATATTATTACAAAATAACTGCAGGTGATTATACCGGCCATGTAAGTGTCTATTCAACAACTATCAGCACTGTACCTCACACAATACCGCCACATATCGTGATTAGCCAGTTTACAACCAAAGGTGCTAATGGTTCTACTGACGAGTTTGTAGAAATTTATAATTCATCTGCAGCCGCGGTCAGTATTTCCAGTTGGGTTGTGCAGTATTCTGCTGATGGTATTGATTGGACAACGAATGTTTCAACAGTCCCTGCGGGTATCACGCTTTCTACAGGCAGTTATTATCTGTTTGCATCAACCGGTTTTGCAGCCAGTGTAGTTAAAAACTGTACATACTATTTTGATACTGCGGATACTGGCGGGCACTGGCGCCTTCTGGATTCTTCCGGGAATGAAATTGATAGGGTTGGCTGGGGAACTGCCTCAGCGCCTGAACTTAGTGCTACCGCAGTTCAAGCAACCGCTTCTGGCTCGCTTGAACGCAAGCCTGGTAACCCGTCAGGTAACAATTACGATACAAATAATAATGCGACTGATTTCTATAATCGGACACGCCGTATTCCACGAAACACAAACAGCCCTGTAGAGCCGGATACAAACTGGCCTTCTCCATTAGCAGCACTTACAGAAAGGGTAAAATCATATTTCAATACTCCAACATATACAGCCATCGGACCTACCAATAGTGAGGCAAAACAATCGCTCTTAAACTTAATCAATTCTGCACAGAGTTATATCTATGTAGCGATTTATCAGCAGGATGATACCGAGATAGCAACCGCACTGAAAAACAGGGCAGCTGCCGGCATTACTGTCCGAGTGGTTGCCGGTAATGCTGCTATATCATTTGCGCAAACCAATTTTGCAGGTTCCAAAGTGAAATGGCGACCTTACGAGTTCAGTTATCTTATGCATTCAAAGTTCGTGGTAGTTGATGGCCGCATTGTATGGACTGGTTCTGGCAATTTTGATAGTGTTCAGCCACCAACTTACCGTGCATTAACCAGCCAGAATAATGATTTTATGGTAGTTCAGTCAACTACATTAGCTAAAAATTATGAAGCTGAGTTCAAGCAGATGTGGTGGGGCTATTTCGGCGCATACAAGCAGACCTCACCAACAACAAATCTAACTATCGCTGGGACATCCATACAAAATTATTATTCACCACAAAACAACCCGGTAAATACAACACTGCGTTCACTTGTCCAGAATGCGCAAGAAAGTATTTTCTTCGCGGTATACAGTTTCAGTGTAGGTACGCTTTTGGATAATGATGTTCAAACCGCATTTAACAACGGTCGTGCAGTACAGGGAATAATAGATGATACTCAATCCGATACACTCTATAATGATTTTAATACCGCAGGGATAACTATAAGATATCTATCAGGACCTGGTAGCGAAGTTCAACTCCACAACAAACTAATGGTTATAGACCAGCAAAAAGTGGTAACGGGTTCTACTAATTTATCAAACAATGCATCTTCTTCAAATGATGAAAATATGGTTATAATAGATGATGCACGGCTTGCACGCCAGTATGTAAAGTATTTCAAACGGGTTTATACATTAGGTATTGGCGAAAATAATCCACCTGCTGATGTCACTGCACCACTCTCTGTTACCGGTTCCTCGGCGACACCGTCCGGGCCGGGGTCTATCTCTGTTAATTGGAATACATATTCCGGTGGAACAGGTGATAGTGGCTTCTCAAAATACTATGTGTTTATTTCAAGCACTGAGCCATTTGGTAATACAACCTATTTTGCAAACGCAACTGATGATGATGGCAATGGCTATGTAGACGAAGGACAGGGTGGCGGGATTGATGGCAAAATAATACCGGAAGCAGCAATCAACAATATTACACTAACAGGTACGCAACTGACAACCTGTGGTGGTGCGCAGTTGATAGATGGGAACTCATACTGGATTGCAATTACCGCGGCTGATAAATGGGGCAACGAGTCCACACTTGCATCCGGCTCGGTATTCGGTCCTGTTACTTCTGGTGGAGCCGATATCACACCGCCAGCACAGATATTAGACCTTGTCGCATATACCGGCAGTACATTAGGCACGATACTATTAGAATGGACCTGTACAGGTGATGATGGCTCGTTTGGGTTAGCATCTGCATATAATATCAGGTATTCTATTAATCCGATAATGACTGAATCAGATTTTATCAATGCAACTGCTGTCGCGTTTCCCCCGACACCATTATTTAGCGGGCAGAAACAAACTTTTGAAGTTGCTGGATTAAACAACGGCACACAGTATTATTTTGTGCTAAAAGTCCGTGATGATGTGAATAACTGGTCCAGTCGCTCTAACCTTGCAGTTGCAGAGACCCAGCCTGATACTACGCCCGCAGACCATATAGTGATAAGTCGGCTGGCAGTTAATTCTACCCCCGGCGAATCCGTAGAACTGTTTAACCCGACTGATAGTAGTATTGATATAAGCAACTGGGTAGTCCAGTATCAAACAGGCGGTGGTGGGAGTTGGTCTAATAAAATAACCATCCCGGCTGGAACATCTATAAATTCAAAAAGATATTATTTGATTGCAGCCGCAGATACAATTGAAGGTGTTGCAGTAGATATCAAAACCGCTACTTCGTTAGGTTTTAGTGATAGTTCAGGTCATGTAAGAATAACAGACAATTTAAGTATTGAAATTGACAAAATAGGATATGGCAGTGCTGTTGACCCTGAAGGCGCCGCAGTATCGGCACCGGGTTCAGGAAATTGTTTGGTTAGAGAACCGGATGATACAATAAATGGAAACAGTCAGGATACTGATAATAATTTTAACGACTTTACAGTTAAATCTGCTGGTGATAGAAGCCCAAGAAATTCAACATATAGTGGGATTGATAACATACCACCATCAGCAATCACCAATTTGTCTGCATTAACTGGTATCAATCCTGGTGAAATAATTGTTAGATGGACTGCGCCCGGTGATGATGATACAACCGGCAATAATATCTCACCTGCGTATTATGATTTACGGTATTCCACATATATTGTAACAGGCAGTTCTGAGGTCTGGTGGGCTCAAGCGACACTGTATCCGTCTACAATTTCGGTTGCTAATCAGGGTGTTTCTGAACAGCAGATACTTGTGTTATCACCCGGCGTAACCTTTTATTTTGGTATCAGAACTATTGATGATATGGGCAATGTCTCTGATTTAGATAATGGCACCACTGCCTACTCACAGGCGTTTGCAAAAGCATCCACAGGCACTATTGGTGGGCAGATAGTTATCAATGAGGTTGCACCTTCACAGTATTCGTCTGACGGTGATGATTGGATAGAGTTTTACAATCCCGGACCTACTACGCCCGATATATATGGTTGGAAAATATACGAGATTTATGACAGCACGAGTACACCGTTTGAAAAATTTGAAGGGAACTGGAATTTTCCAGTTGGTTCATATTTGGTGTTGAGGTTCAACCGCACAAGAAATATGTCTAACCCGGTTCAAATCAACGAGAATAGTTATGAGATTGCAACTGATTGCCCTGGGCTGACAGGCCCCGGAACAGGCACCTCCGGCAGTAGTGGAATAATACTACAAAACAATTCAGGAACTTGGATTGATGCACTATTTTATAGCAATTGTAATGAAGATATTTCAGATAAGTTCGATGACGCATATGATTTTGCGATAGCCAATAATAACCAGTGGTATGCTGTTGTTGATGGTGATATTGATGCTGTAAACTATCGGTACTATGCCCGTAACTATTCACTTAGTAGAGATGAAAAATCAACTGATGGGACAAGCCCTTCAAGTGCAGAATGGCATGTTTCAGCCGCACCTACACCGGGCGACCCTACAAGAGGTACTCAAAACTGGGTTCCTGATACGGTTGTGCCTGCACAGATTACTAACCTGGTCTGCACTGTTGGTGAAAACCGCGGTACTATCAAACTTCAATGGACCGCGGTAGCAGAGGATGGGACTGCCAATACAGCAAGTGGCTATATGGTTAGATATTCTTTAAACCCAATCAATAATGATTATGACTGGGATAATGCAACAAATTATGAAAGTGCGTCTCGTGATAATATATCTAATGATATCGTTTGGCCGCCTGGTTCACCTGGAACTAATGAAAGTTATACGGTTGGTACTTTGCTGCCCGGTGCGGTCTGTTATATTGCTATAAAAACAGAAGATGAGCAAGGTAATAGTTCTCTAATCTCAAATGTGGTTTCTTCATCTGCATCTGCGATTGTTGGCTCAAATATTCGGATAAATGAAGTCGCACCACTTCAATCAAACGGGCAGGACTGGATAGAGTTTTATAACGCTACAAACCAATCAATCAATATAAATAACTGGTCAGTTGTTGCTATAAAAGCAGGTGATTATAGAGAATCTACAATCAAAGAAACAATACCCAACATCACCATTGGTGCTGGCGAGTATTTAGTGCTTAATTTGAATATTACTGCTGCCGATGAGACATCAGATAAAGGTGAGAATGGCTGGTGGGATGTATACGCATCAGTTGATTTACGTGGGTTTGAAGGTGTAGTTGCGTTACGTGATAATGGTGGTACGATAGTTGACTTTGTTGCATATTCAGGTGGTGATGCGGTTGACTGGAGCCGTATCTGGGCAACTGAGGCAGGTTATCTTGGTGCAGTACAATATCATCAGTGGTCGCCTGCAGGCGGCTTGGTTTCAGATGCGTTTAACTGGTCTAGTGGTGCGCACGGCGTTTCTTTTGGCAGAAATATTGATTCCGTAGATAGTGACGATGTCACAGGCACAAGTAGAAACGATTGGAAAACATTCTTAAACCCAACCAAAGGCAGAGCAAATGACGATATTTCACCGGATGCAATTACTAATCTTGCGGCACAACCTGGCACAACGGATGGCGCTGTAAAACTAGCCTGGACAACTACTAATGATGATAATGGTTATTATGGTGTGCTGAACGGCTCTTATACGATTCAGTACTCAAGTTATACACCTGTTGTATGGTCAACTGCTAATGCACAAGTAAATATCTCAACTTCTGGTATTGTACCAAATACATATGTAAATTATGTAGTCGCAGGACTTGTCCCCGCGTCAACCTATTATTTCCGTATCTGGGCGATAGATGAAGTCAGTAATTACTCTGCAATCTCTAACGCAGCAACAGGTTATGCGCAGGATTTGAACCCTGATGTCGCTACCAATTTCACAATATATCGGTCGTCAATATCTAAAGTAGATATAAGATGGGAACCGCCATCACCAGACCCGGGCGATATCAGTTATTATGCATTGTATTCTACAACTACAGGTGGTGCGGTCGCTGACCCGAACTTAATCACAAATGTGCTATATCCGGGTACTTCGCACCAGTTATCAGTATCTGAAAATGCAACCTACTATTTCTATATCAGTGTCTATGATACAGACCCGAGTGTATTAAACAGTGCGCTATTAGGACCTACCACAAGCCCACCAACGCTTACTGCGCCGGCACCACCGCAGAACTTTACCGGTGTCGCATTATCAACCACGAGTATCCAGTGGTCGTGGCAGGATGTCTCTATTGGTGAAACCGGTTTCCGTATTTATAATTCTACCGGCGGATTATCAGGCACAGTCGGTGCTGGTATTACTTCCTGGACACAGACCTCAGGGCTGTTAATCAATACTACATATTCAGCGTATGTAAAATCATACAATGCAGTTGGTGAGAGTTCTGCGTCTAATACTGCGACAAAATCTACACTTGCTAACCCACCGACAACAATCAGTTTCACCAATATCACACATAACGAAATCACATTTACTTTTTTACCCAATAACAATCCAGAAGGCACAAGGTATGGTATATCTCGCTCTACTGACAATTTTGTAGTCAGCATTACTACATTTATAACTTATACCGATAATTTTGTGGCTAACACCGCAGATGTTACAGGACTGCTGCCATCTACTTCATACTGGTTCCGTATCTGGGCGTATAATCAGGATGGGCTTGCAACAGATTATGTTACTTCTGATGCTACCCGGACTATCACTGGTGCTGAACATATTGTAATTAGCCAGTTTGCATTTGAAGGACCTGATAGCGGTAGTGATGAGTTTGTGGAACTTTATAATCCGACAAATGAGGATATGAATATAAGCGGCTGGAAATTGCAATATAACAGTGGCACTGGCTATTATACAAGAGCGACTGTGCCATCTGGCAAAATTATTGAAAGTAATGGGTTCTATCTGTTTGCACATAGTGATTTCAAGTGGAAGATTGTGCCTGATGCTGAGTTTACATCAGGTGCGAATGATACCGGCGCTACCTGGCAGATAACAGATAGTGCAGAAATCACGATAGACCGTGTTAGTTTTGGTGTGATTGCCTCTTCGGATACTGAGCTTTATGAAGGCACACCGATTTCATCATTTTCAGTTACGGATATTCCAGCACTTGGCAGTTTCTACCGAAAACCCGGTAGCCCGAATGGTGCGATTGTAGATACTGATAATAATTCAGTTGACTTCTCAAGCCAGTCAGTTCGCAGACCGCATAGTTCTCAAAGCCCCAAAGAGCCGGACTATAACTGGCCTGGTGCAGCAGTGCCATTGTCAGAAGATATAAAATCATATTTCACACCTGCAACAATTGCAGGCACAAGTCAGCTGAAAAACGAACTCCTGAATCTTATCAATAGTGCCCAGGAATACATCTATGTGAGTATCTATACGTTTATCAATAGTGATATTATAAATGCGTTAAATACTAAAGCGAATCTCGGTGTGGTTGTCCGGTTAATTGTAGACCCATACACATTATCGTCTAACCCGACCCTGCCAAGCCAGTTGAGTCAGAATGTTAAATGGTGTTCTGCCCAGATTGATAGCCCAATAATGCACCATAAGTTTATTGTTGTAGATGGCAGGTCTGTAGAAACCGGCTCTGTTAACTATACAGTTGATGGACTGCAGCCACAGGATAACGATTGCGTGATTATCCATTCTACAAATGTTGCGGCAGTGTATCAAAAAGAGTTTGAAGCGATGTGGTGGGGCTATTTCAAAGAATATAAAAAATACTACAATTATGCAGGACGGGTCTCGTCAATATCTACAACTGTGAATTTGCCAGACCGCACAGTGCCGATAGATATCAGGTTCTCGCCGGATGCACAGACTGCAAACGGGCTCGCCTCATTAGTTGGTACTGCAAAGGAATCTGTCTTCTTTGATATTTTTACATTTACTGATGATACTATAGAAGGTGCAATTTCAGGTGCTAAAAACCGCGGGCTGGTGGTTCAAGGTGTGTTTGACCGCAGTCAAGCCAGTATGAGTGGCTGCCCTTACGGTGATTGGGATTTGGCAGGTTGGAATGTCCGCAAAGATGATAATCCGACCGGTGCAATTATGCATTCTAAATTGATAGTGATTGATAAAGATATAATCGTTTCCGGCAGTTTCAACTGGACACCACGTGCAGATACCGAGAATGATGAAAACCAGTTCATTATTTACGACCGCCGACTGGCAAGACAGTATATCAAATATCAGAAACGGATTTATGAACTTACTACTGATGAAAATACAGCAGAAAATCCAGCACCGGATACTACATCACCATCAAATATCGCAGTGCTATCCGCAGCAGGCTCTAATAGTGGTGCAATCAATGTTTCATGGAGCAGTTCTACTGCAGCCGATTTTTCAAGATATTATGTGTTTGTAAAAGCCGGCTCAGCAATTACTGACGCAGATTTGCAATGGGATGGGACACTGATTCCTGAAAAAGTGATTACTAATGTAGCAGGTACCGGCTGCGTCTTAACCACCTGTCAAGGTACAGCACTTGTAGATGGCTCAAATTATTATATCGCAGTGCTTGTGATGGACAAATCAGGTAACGAGTCCGGGTTGGTTCAATACGGGCCGGTTCAAACCGGTATTGGCGCGGATACAACACCACCATCTACAATCAACGACCTCGTTGCAGCAGAAGGGTCTTCGCATGGCGAGGTGTTACTTACATGGACTGCTACAGGCGATGATTGGAATACCGGTATCGCATCCAAATACGATATCAGATATTCTACCGTGCAGGAAATAGTTAATGATACACAGTTCAACACGGCAACTAAACTGACTGATATCCCGGAGCCACTGCCCGCTGGGTTAACTCAGACACTAACGGTTCGGCTGCCAGTGGATATCAATTATTATTTTGCAATGAAAGTGTTAGACGATGCTCCCCCCCCTAACTCATCCGGGCTCTCTAATATCGCCGCTACACAGCCGAAAATGGATAAAGTAGTAATTAACGAGTTCGTATACGACCCGTCAGGCACTGATGAAGGCAACGAATGGCTGGAACTCTATAATCTGTCTGCATCAACTATAAATCTCGCAGGCTGGCGAATAGAAAAAACAAACAATACGGACTGGTCAGCACCGAAAGAACTGCTTAGTATCCCATCAGGTACAATCTCGCCAAACGGCTATTTCTTGTTAGGACAGCAGGATACAATTCAATATGTCACTGTTGACTCTACTTATTCTGTATCTGCTACAATGTATAATTCTGCAACTTGCGGTATTCGGCTGAAACATTCTAATGGTGATGTGATGGATACTGTCGGCTATGAAGGTTATGAATCAGACCCGCTGGCAGAAGGAGGTTCTGCAGCACCAGAAAGTGCCTCTGGAAGTTCATTAACGCGTTCGCCGGATGGTATAGATACAAATAACAATTATAATGATTTTGTAGAAAACTTGTATCCATCACCAGTCAATACTAACGGGTTGGATACAATACCGCCGTCTGCAATAAATGACTTAGTAGCACAAACCGGAACTACCATCGCTGGTACTGTGCAGTTACAATGGACTGCGCCGGGTAACGATGGTGCTTCCGGAAATAATACAGGCGGTGCCCGATATATTGTGAAATATGCTACATATCCAGTAACCAGTTCTGTATCTACAAATGCATGGTGGAGTAATGCGGTCACCTACTATCAGGACTGGTCTGTAAGCAATCTCGGTGTTACAGAAACTAAAATATTAAACTTGAACCCCGGTATTACTTACTACTTTGCAATCCGGACAAAAGATGCGTCCGGCAATATCTCCGAGTTAGATACTAAAACCGTGAATAAAACCCAAGCATCTGCAACTGCCAAATCAGGCAGTGTAGGCTCTACACTTCGTATCAACGAAATTGCTCCGTCCCAATATTCTTCCGACGGCAATGACTGGCTTGAGATTTATAATCCAAACAGTAGTGGAGTTAATTTACAGGGCTTGCAGTTTTATGAGTCCTACTACTCATCTACTACGCCGTTTGAGACATTTGAAGGCGATTGGCCGCTACCTGGAAAGTATTATTTAGTATTAAGATTCAACCAATCCACACGAAATATGACAGTGCCGGTATTAAAAGGGACAAGTTATTACGAGGTCTATACGGATAAGTCAGGACTCACTGATTCTGATGATGTAATAGTGATTGTTTCATCTGCAGGCACTCTATTAGATGCAGTCTGTTATTCTGATACCAGTGGCTCTATTTCAGGGTCAACCGATTTCAGAGCGTTGTATAATGCTGCAGTTACAGCAGTAGAGTGGACAGGTCCGCTTGCTACCGGTAGTAACGATACCGATGTTATGAATAACTGTGCTAATGTAAAATATATCACCAGAAACCGTTCACTCAGCCGTGATGATAATTCTACTGATGGCACAAATCCTGCACAATCAGAATGGCATATTTCAGCCTCACCGACACCGGGTTCGCCTACACCGGGTCAAAAAAATCGTGTGCCTGATACAGTACCGCCTGCACAGGTCACAACGCTTTCTGTCTCACAAGGTATAAATAGAGGTAGTGTGAAACTAACATGGACATCTGTCGGTGATGATAACCGTTCCAATACCGCCAGTGGCTATGTGTTAAAATATAGCCCGACAAATATAACCGATATTAGTTTTGATAATGTAACAGATTGGAACAATACCTGGACACCATCAGCACCTAACAAAACTGAAATTAAATATGTTGGTAAACTTACACCAGGTGCTACATATTATTTTGCACTCAAAACCGAAGATGAACAGCCGAATCTTGCAATAATGTCTAACGTTGGCTTCGGTGCCGCATCTTCACGGGTTGGCTCGTATATCCGAATAAACGAACTTGCACCACTTGTAGGAAATGGTAATGACTGGGTAGAGATATACAACGCCTATACTTCCAGTGTCACATTGATGAACTGGAAACTTTACGGGTTAGAATCCGGCAGTGATTCCCCAGCAGTTCTAAAAACATTCCCGAATGTATGGTTGCCAGTTGGTAGTTATTTAGTTGTCAATTTCAGTTCCTCTGCTGCCGCAGTTGATGAAACCACTATTGACTCAAATAATAACGGCTATCTTGATGTCTATGGCTCATATGACCTACGAGGATATGAAGGTATTCTGTATTTAGAAGATGCAGATGGCAATATGGTTGATTTCGTAGCGTATTCACAAGGACAAAAAGCCGACTGGGACAGTCTCTGGGCGGATGCAGTCGCATTCCATCAGTGGTATCCCGCAACTAAAACCGCAGCTGCTGCCGCGGATTGGTCTGCTGCTACAGCAACGAAATCATTAGGCAGAGATGCTTCTCCAACTGATATTGATGATACCGGCTATTCAAGAAACGATTGGTATGTCTACAGTTATCCTACAAAAGGATATAAGAACGATAGTGCACCGCCAGCAAGGACAACCGATTTTGTAGCATCTGGCTCAAATATAGAGGGCTATATCAATCTCAGATGGACTGCACCCGGTGACGATGGTATGACGGGCTCGCTTGTTAATAAAGGAAAATACCTTGTAAAATATGCAACATATCCAGTAGTATCTGATAATACATGGTGGGATTCTATTCCATCGGTTGACTGGGATAGCAGTACAAACCCGCAAAAAGGCACCCGCTGGCTTCAAGTTACTAAATCGCCCGGTAGTATTGAGACACAAGCTATTACAGGGCTTTATCCGGATAGAACCTATTATGTTGCACTAAAAACACAGGATTCAACTGGGAATCTGTCTATGGTCTCGTCAACTTCGTCTGCAGTCGCATTCAATACGAATCCGTCGTCGCCTACTTGGACTTCGTCGCCATTCACACGAACTGCGACCTCAATTACAACAAGATGGAATCCTAATCCAGAGTTGGATATTCTGAATTACGAGGTTCAGTATGCGGCTCACAGCGGCTATACTGCCTCACCTGCTTGGAATCCTATTGGCTCTACTACTACCGCAACATCATTTACTTCCAATATCTCAGCACAGCCATACTGGTGGTACTACTATCGGCTGAAAGCACGCGATAAAACAACACCAACCGCACTTGAAAGCAGTTGGTCGTCAACACTGGCACTCTCGCCTGATATGACGCCGCCAACAATCACCGCAAGAACAACCCCAACAACTATTCGGCTGTTAGGTGATGTGCTGGTAATCCAGCTATCAGTCGCGGATAATACCGGCAGTCAATACGATACCGGTATCTCAACTGTGAATGTCCGCTACAGATTAGCAGATGAGACAACATGGCGCTGGGCAACACTCGTTAGTGGTAGTTATTCTGTTGGTGCCAAAACAGTATCTACTCTGTCATTCCAAACCGCAAGAATCACTACAACTACTGCAATTGAGTACTATATAGAAGTAAAAGATGTCGCAGGTAATGGCGTGATTGCGGGTAGCGGTGGCGATACTACATTCTTGCAGTACAACACACCGACTACTATTTCGTCAACAACCGCATACAATGTTGATGTAAACACCGAGTATGAAACTACGCCAACTGCAACAGGCGGTATTACTGTGCCAGATGGGAATGGATTAGATGGTGCGGTTTCTGTCCAGTTCACTGATGGTAATAAAACGGAAATAAAAATCAAACAGTATAATCCTAACGAGATAATTGTTCCGTGGGCTAAAAAAGAAATAGAAATCGCAGCATCGTGGCGTGCCGCAGGTGGTAAGCCGGTCTGCGTGTTTGAGTTCACACCATCCGTTGTATTCAAGAAACCAGCAATGCTGTCACTGTTGTATTTTGATGTTGATAATAACGGTATTGTTGAAAAAATAGATGGCACATCTACAGGGCTTCAGGAATCTAATTTGCGACTCTATTACTACGATGGGTTAGAATGGCGGTATGTTGGCGGAAAGGTCAATACTACAAATAATACAATCACTGCAGCAATCAATCATTTCACATATTATGCACTGTTCCCAGTGGGTATCTTGCCTGAGAAACCTGAGGCAAAAGAAAAATTCTTAACACCTGATAATATAGGTCCTGTAGGAACTGAGACGCTCAATTTCCAAGCCCAGACAGAAATCAAAAAGATAGAACTTTACGATATTACCGGCAAGAAAATAAGAACACTAAACGATGTAGCATCTTGGAATGGTAGAGATGACGATGGTAATCCGGTAGAAAGTGGCATCTATATCTACCGTGTAGAAACGGTAACCGGCAAGGTGAATACAGGTGCAGTAGTGGTAGCGAAATAAAACAAAAGGGTGTAGGGTGTAGGGTGTAGGGTGTAGAAAATGGAGCAGTTAAAAAGTTATCAGGATTTAATAGTTTGGCAGAAGGCATATAAATTAACGGTGTCAGTGTATAAAATAACAATGAATTTTCCAAAATCAGAAATCTATGGGATTAGTTCGCAACTACGAAGAGCAGCGGTTTCTATACCATCTAATATAGCAGAAGGTTATAGAAGACAACATGCAGGTGAGTATTTACAATTTTTTGTATAGTAGTTGTCAAGAAATTTCAAAAATGTTAAACTCACTAATTATTTCAATCAAAAAGAGAAAAAATATATGAACAAATTTATTAGATTATTATTTTACTACACCCTACTCCCTACACCCTACACCCTGCCTTTATTGTTTTTGATTTTGCTACTCCCTACCCCCTACCCCCTACACCCTGCATTTAAAGATTCCGGCTGGGGTGCCCGTGCAGGCGGTATCGCAAACGCATTCACTGCAGTCGCTGACGATGCAAGCGGTATGTCGTTCAATCCTGCAGGTATTGCACATGTCCAATCGCTTGAAGGTACATTTATGTATAACAAATTATTTTTAGGGCTTGATAATATCAATCTCGGGCAGATGCATACAGGTTTTGTTTATCCAACTGATAATAGCGGTTCGTTCGGGCTGAATATCAACGATACTTATCTTTCGGCACTTTATCGCGAGGATACCTTTGCGCTTGGATATGCGAACGATACTGCGCCATTTTTCTGGGATAAAGAGCCACCTTTCCCAATACTTGGCGGGGTCTCAATAAAATATCTGCTACATAAATATATGTTAGATGAACGAACAAAATCGCTGAATGACCCCGTGTTTGCAAACGGGGCATCAGCAGGTGCATTCACGACTGATATCGGGATTCTGCTGTTGCCTTTTTCAGAACGGCTCGCTATCGGGTTAGCAGTAAAAAATCTTGTGAAAGCAGATGTCGGCTTGTATCATAAAGATTTTGTACCACAAGAATACCGTGCAGGGCTCGCTTACAAAATTGAGAAATGGAAATTTGTTGAAGATATTATACCTACAGTAGATTTCTCATACAGAAAACCGGAAAATAATGTTGCCGATATGAAAATTGCCGGTGGGTTAGAAACATGGTTTAGTAAACATACATATTCAGCACGGTTGGGTGGAAGCGACCGTGAAATTACCGCTGGGTTCTCCTTCAATAAAGTAATACTAAATATCGGTATCCAACTGGATTATGCGTTTTTGTGGCCTTTACAACTTGCGGATACTTCAGGCAGTCATCGACTATCGTTAACATTCAGACAAGGGGGGGAACCGGCAGAAAAGCAGGTTAAAGTGAAAAGGGAAAGGGGAAAAAGAGAAAAACCTGCAGAAGAAAAACCGGCTGAAATTCTACCACCGCCACCACCACCCGCTCCACAACCAACTGCTGTTGAAGAAACACCGGTAGAAGTACCGGAATTAACGCCGGAACGACGACAAGCGCTAATGAAACTGCATTATGAATCCGCATTCAAGCATTTCCAGAAAGGTGAATATGAACTTGCAATTGCCGGCTGGCAAGAGGTACTAAAACTTGACCCGAATCACGAAGAAGCAAAAAGGAAAATAGAATTAGCCAAACAGAAACTTGACGAAAAA
>JBFLWK010000002.1 GCA_040757695.1 Elusimicrobiota bacterium | reverse complement strand
CGCATCCCAGCATCAGTTAGTTCGTTGCCTTATTAACTGTGGGATTTGGTGTTGGACTGGTCGCTACCCTTTATCCAGTTCGGACTTCCACCGACAAGAATTTAAGGAACTTTCTTGGCACACTCATCATTTCACTCCATTTTTACCATTTTTTTTCATACAGGACGTAAAATCTGTCCAGTAGCTTAAAGTCGTATCTGGTTTGCCTTTATTTCTTTTTCAATCTGTTCTAAATATTGCAATGTTCGTCGGTCATAATATCTTTCACCACAATTCCTGCAAACCAATACTAAAAATCCTTTTGTTGTTTAATCAATAGAGCATTTGCTCTATATGAGCATTCGATATCCAACTTTTTATATGCCTCGCTGGTTTTTACTAAACTCATCAATCCTAACAAGTTCATCCTTTGAAATTGATGATTTTGACTTATATATTGTGTCTATCAAATACTGCATTGTAATTAATTGCTTTTTTTCCGACCCGATACTTGCCCGCATAGCCAGCATTGATGCCTCATTACATATTGCAGAAATATCAGCACAGGAATAACCTTCTGTAAGTTCTACAAGTTTCGCCCACTCTATATTTTTGTCAATGGGTCTATTTTTGAGATAAATCTCAACCAATTTCCTTCTTGCACCTTTATCAGGTGGTGGGATATAAACAAGTTTATCAAACCGACCCGGTCTCAATAATGCAGTATCAATAGAATCCGGTGCGTTTGTTGCTGCGATTACAATAACTTTTTGTAATTGTTCCATCCCATCCATTTCGGTTAACAACTGTGTTACAATCTGAGTCGCTGTCTGTTGTCCAAGACCACCTCTGGATGATGCGATTGCATCAATTTCGTCAAAAAATAATATGCAAGGCACATTTTCTCTTGCTCTGATAAACACATCTCGTATTTTTTCTTCTGCCTGACCAACTTTTTCAGATAAAAATTCAGGTCCTTTTATATCTATAAAATTTATATTCCCTTCACTTGCTAAAACTTTTGCAATAAATGTCTTTCCACAGCCAGGTGGTCCGTATAAAAGTATACCTTTTACTGGTTTTATATTATAGTATTCTAAAAGTTCCGGTTTTGTAAGCGGGAGCAATATCGTTTCCTCAAGTATCTGTCTGATATGTTCAAGTCCGCCTACATCTTGCCATGACAATTTTTCTTTTTTTATTACTTCCTGTGATTTTTCTATCTTAGTTCGTCTTGTATATTTTTCTGCTATCTCCTCGTATTCTTTTAACATTTTTAATGTAATGGTTGGCTTTGTTGCTTTTATTAAATTGATTATATCAGACATAGATATTTTTTCTTTTTTTGTTTTTGGTTTTCTTAAATACATTTTTACCGCATCCGAACAGATTCTTTCTATATCAGCACCTGTAAATCTTTCTGTTTGTTGTGCAAGTTTTGAAAAGTCCATATCTTTCGCTATTTCCTGATTCTTTAAGTATAATCTAAAAATGCATTCTCTGTCATTTATATCCGGTGGTGGAATATATATCAATTTATCAAATCTGCCAGGTCTTAATGCTGCGGGGTCTATAAGCTGAGGATGGTTTGTAGCACCTATAAGCAATATTCCATCTGTATTTTTCACGCCATCGGTATATGCCAAAAATGTTGCAACAATACCTTTTTCCGGCGAATCACTAAATGCCATTTCCTGTCTTTTAGGAAGAAATGCTTCAAGTTCGTCAAATAGAATTATTGATGGTTTATTTGCTTGTGCATCCTCAAATATCCTGCGTAAGTTTGCTTCGGATTCACCATACCATTTACAGGTAAATTCTGTCCCGCTTACAACAGTAAGGTTTGCGTTAGATTTGCTGGCAATTATTTTTGCAATAGTTGTTTTACCTGTGCCGGGTGGTCCGTATAAAAGAATCCCTTTTGTTGGCTTAAAACCTCTAATAATTAGATTTTCTCGGAACTCGCTGTCAAATTGTGAAGCAAGAACTTCTTCAAGTTCTGATTTTATACCTGATAACCCACCGAGATTATCCCATGTTATGTCTGATTTTATGAACTTGAATTCCGGTTCGGATAGTTTGCCTAATTTTATCAGTCCTTTAATATTATTTGCTTCAACCACCAGCGGACAGATTACAATTGCAGAAACGGAAGATATTAAAATACCAACAACTGTATTGGATGTTGATATGTTTTTATCAAAAACTGTTGGTAAGAGTATATAGCCAGATACTAATATCACTGCGACTATTAAGATATTTTTTAGTTGTATCTTAAATCTGCTCTCCTTAGAAGTTGCCAGTATTCCAACAGTAAGTCCGACAATAATCCATAACAGAATCTCCGCGATAAGATATGGTGAAGCTAAATATGTCTTTAAAAATAATTTAAGAAGCGGTGATAATTTCAGATTCTTAAATGAGTATTCAAGCCAACCAGTTAGTGAAATATCATCAGGTATTATCCTTTTACCATAAAATGTATGAAGCAATTTATTCCAGTTGCCGATATTTATTGACTGCCACCAGAGACATCCAAATCCGCTGAATACTGCACCACCTGTTCTCTTATACAGGAACCCTGCTAATATCGGAATAAGAAACCTGAAATCTTCTAAAGAAGTCAACCAGTAACTGATTGGCATTATACTCAACAATAAAAATCCACAAGGCAACAAAAATGTAGAACTGAATACTAACAATAAACTTATTATTACTAAAATCAGCGCTATCTCAAAATTTACTTTCGCAAGTGGGATAAACATACTCAATAAAAGTAGAAACATTCCAAAACCCGGGTTAATCAAACATATTAAAGGTATTAGTCCACAAATCAATAATATCCAGTGATACGGATAAAAAGTGAATTTTTGAAAATATTTAAACGCAACAAGCCCTATTAAAAAAAGAAAAATTATATACAAAATCTTACCTTTATTTTTTAGAATTGAACTTTTGATTTGAGTAAGTATCATTTTACATCAATAACAGAATTCATACCACCGAAGCCATCATCTACCATATTGGGATTCCCTAAATCTGGAAACCAATAGGAACTATCATCAACAACAAACTTGTATTGATATTTACCGGGTTTAAGTTTTTTTGTGATTGTCCAGGTGCCGTCTGATTGTTTCAACATTGGGTCAGCAGTAGAATCCCAATTATTAAACTCACCAGCGATACATACTTTATTAGCTGAAGGTGCATAGTATGTAAATTTTACACCTTTTTTTGTGATTATTGGTCCTGAGACGCCAAATTTTTTATATGCTTTTTTAGATATCTCAAAAACAGAATTGAAACCTCCGTAGCCGTCATCTTCTTTATTCGGATTTTTTTCGTCAGTAACCCAATTCCCATCAACGATAAACTTATAGTGATACTTCCCTGAAAGAAGAAAAGGAATAGTTATTGTCCATATACCAGCTTGTTCTTCTTTCATAGAGTACCATTGACCCCACCCATTAAACGAACCTGCAAGAAAAACCTCTTTTGCTTCACCTTCATAGATGAATTTTACACCTTCTTTTGTGATTATTGGCCCTTTCAGATTTTTATAGGAAACCGGTTTTTCAGGAGTTGGGACCTTTTCCTCTTTCGGTTTAGGCGGTTCTTTTTTCTCTTGAAATTTTAAGCCGGTGAGTTTCTTAACGAGTTCTTTTGCTGCCTCAGGGAGTTCTCTTGCTGAAAGTGCTTCTACCTGTTCTGCTTTCAATATTTTTGCTGTTTCAACATCAATAAGTGATGCTGTTATATAATACACATCAACAAGTTTTGATAAAGAGCCTACGACTATCCTTTGAACATTCAATATTTTACCTATTTGAACTGCACATTCTGCTTCTGTACAGCCGGTGAGTTGGAACTGTGCTTCTGCTAAAATCTTATCCATATTCCCTTTCTCTACTACACTGTAGAGGTTAGTATTCACAAGTTCTATTCTTAAAAAATCTGCAACTATAGACGCGTCCGCAGCGGATACATTTTTACCTGCAAAATCTGCTACTGCGAGATTTGTTTTTTCTGAAAACAGAGATGGACACAGATAAAAATACAACACAGATAACCACAGATATAAACTTTTTCTCATATTTCATTACCTCATTCTAAGTAACAGTTCAATCTTGTTGAAAAGATATTCAAAATTCTACGCCATTTCAGTGGCGGGTTGCTCGGTTTTAACCGAAACTAAAGTTTCGTAGAATTTAGAAGCAAAGATTCTAATCATGGTGAATTTCGGAATCATTCCGTGTTTTTCTTCATTTTACAATTAAAATTGAATTTCCATCTTTATCAAGATTTTTATTGTTATGTGGGTCTGCGGTCCAGCCATCTGGTTTTCCGTCAACACAGTATTTGTACTGATATTGTCCTGAGGATAGTGGAACAATTTTTACCCAGATTCCCTGTGGATTTTTTTTCATCAGGTATTGAGGATTTTCAATAACCCCATCTTTACTATCAGCCCAGTTATTGAACGAGCCCGCCAGGCACACCGCATCTGCTGTTGGTGCATAGAATGTAAACTTATATCCATCTTTTACAGGAAACGGTGCTGAACTTTTATCTTTGCCGGTTGGGACTATTTTTTCTGCGCTTTTTGTGACTTCTACAATAGCATTTTGTCCGCCGTAGCCGTCATCAGCTGTATTTGGATTTTCAGCGTCTGGTGTCCAGTTCCCGTCCACCACGAACTTGTATTGATATTTTCCAGCATCTAACGGAAGCACTATTTCCCATACATCTTGCTTTACCTGTTTGAGTAGATTTTTTGTTGTGCTCCAGTCGTTGAACGAGCCTGCAAGAAACACATTTTCGGCAGTACCTTTGTAGACGAATTTTACGCCTGCTTTTGTCTCAACAGGTCCGCCTTTTGCTTTAGAAACAATTTTTTCTACACCACTTTTTACTTCAACAACCGAGTTTTTACCACCGAGACCGTCATCGGTTGTTTCCGGATTTTCAGGGTCAGTTAACCAGTTACCGTCAACAACAAATTTGTATTGATACTTTCCGACATCTAATGGTAGCACTGTTTCCCATACATCTTGCTTTATTTGTTTCAGTGGATTTTTTGTAGCGCTCCAATCATTAAACGAGCCTGCAAGAAACACATTTTCGGCACTGCCTTTGTAGGTGAATTTTACGCCATTTTTGGTTTCTACAGGACCGTCTTTTTTTGTTTCAGTTGTTTCCTCTTTTTTTACTCTTGCTCCAAGCCCTGCAGATTCAAGCAGTCCAGACAGAATCAGGACATTCCATAAACAAACCAAACCAGCAACAAGCAAACACTTTTTTAACATACTACATACCTCCTGATATAACGGCAAATTTCAAATTCCAAGCACCAAATCACAAACAATGACCACATTTCAAATCTCAAAATGTAGTCGGCAATCCCCACATTTGTGAGGACAGGTTTTTAATTGCCGTTTATTCGTGCTCCGATTTGTCGGAGCACGGCTACAAAGTTCACGACTCCTGACAGGATTTAAAAGATTCAGCAAAACTTACCTAATTACCGTTTTTTTATATTACAGATGATAATGGTGGTGGCGTAAAAAACGAGTCAGCCATTTTATTATCCGCTTTTCTCAGTCTTTTACAAAGTACATTTATAAACACCTTATAGACCTTTAATGCTATCTCTGTCGTTTCATTTAATATCTTTTCAAAGTCCTGTTTTGAAATCATAATAAGAACCGAATCTTTTTTTGCGGTTGCAGTTGCGCATCTTGGCATATCTGTTAAAAGCGCCATTTCGCCAAAAAACTGTTTCTCTCGTATATATGCTAAAAACTCATCCTGCTGAGTTTTTTCTGACCTTTTTGTAATTTTTATAAGACCTGATTTTACAATATAAAATCTATCACCTGTATCACCTTCATCAAAAATCTTTTTACCTTCTTTACAAAATTCTTCTTTTGCAAATCTTAAAATTTTAATAAGTTCTTCATCGCCCATTTCTCTAAGAAGTTCTATCTCTTTCAGAAATTCCAAGTTTTCCATTTTTCCCCCTTTTATAATGTTTTTAATGCGTTTAACTCGTAAATTTCTATTTCTTCTTCTTTACCTTTGAACTTCATCTTGCCACAGGTTGTAACATCACAGGAATCTTTTATGAAATTATAGGTTGTTTCTGATAGAAAAATCTGTTTATTTAACTTTTTTCGTTCTAAATTATATCTAAAAAGTGCCTCAAGCATCTCCATCCCACATTTTACTGCTTTTAATGCATGGTCTTTCTGCTCAAATGGTGCATTCCAGAAACATAGTATAGCATCTCCCATAAATTTGTCAAGCACACCATCGTTCTTAAAGATAATTTCAGTCATTAACTTAAAGTAGTCATTAAGCATTTCAACTACTTCTTCAGGTTGAAGTTTTTCGGACAATGTAGTAAATCCCCGAATATCCGAGAAAAGAACCGAAACCGTTTTTGTTTCGCCTTTAAGTCCGATTTCATCTTTTTTTGTAAGCAGCAGTTCTGCAACCTGTTTTGGAACATAACTTTTGAATGTTGTTTTTATGAACTCGCGCTCTTTAAGTCCTTCTGTTATTTCATTAAATGCAGTTGCCAGTGAACCGATTTCATTTCTTGATTTTATATCAACTTTGACATCAAACTCGCCTTTTTCTACTTTTTTAGCAACAACCGAAAGTTTATTTATAGGACGGACAAGTATATTTACAAGAATAAATGTTAACAAAATACCGGCTACAAGTGCAACCACTGTAATTTTTGCTATATTTTTTGCTGTTTCTGATATTTTTCTCAGATGCCATAAGTCTTGAATCATTTTTATAGATATTGACATAAATTATAGATTCATCTTTTAACATTTCTTCAGTAAGATATTTCAGAAAGAAAATATCAGGTTCCGGGAAAAATGCCTGTTTTGCATATGAAGAGATAGAATTGGTAAAATATTTTCCCTTAGACAGCATATCGTTGGTAATCTCTTTTTTTTGGTTTTTTATAATAAGGTATCCTGTAACACACATTATTCCAACAATCAAAACAGAAATTATCATACTAAACTGTATTGCGATGATACTTATTTTTTTCATATTTCCTTGATAATCAGACGAAGTCCATTCCCAAACATTACCTGATAGGTCATAGCAGCCGTAGAAACTTTTACCATCTTCAAAAGAACCAACAGATGTTGTGCCTCGTCTGAAAAACCGTTTTATCACATTTGCTTTACTATCATCAAACATATCACCCCATGGATAAAGTCGTACACCTGGACCTTTTGCTACTTTTTCCCATTCCTGTTCTGTAGGGAGTCGTTTTCCACACCATTTTGTGTATGCAACAGCATCATTATATGAGACATTTGTTACAGGATGGTCAAGTTTACCTATTGGTGGTTCATTGCCTGACCAATCCAATGGTGGTGTATGCCCTGTTGTATCAACAAACTCTTTATATTTTTTATTTGTAACTTCGTATTTATCAATATAAAATTTTTCCAGATAGAACCGTCTTGCAGGTCGCTCATTTTCAAGTCCGGTATTAGAGCCAAAAATAAACTCGCCGTCGTCAACCAAAACCATATCGCCTATATCTTCAGATGTGACAGATATCCTTTCAAGCGGTTCTGCAACTTTTGACGAGGCAATAAGTTCATCCGTTTTTTTGTATTCTTCTGCAGTTTGTATATCTTCTGTTATATCCTTTTTTTCTTTTCGTTCGTATACAGAAAGTTTAGTTTCATCTGAAATCGCACCTTTCTCTTTTTTTAGCAGTTCTTCTATTGTTATATTGGAAACAGATTCTTTTTCTTTTTTATATTCCGGTAGTTTTTCAGGTTTTGCAGATGGAGTTACAATTTCTTTTTTTGTTATTTTAGGAATCTCTTTTTTAAGAAAATACATATCGGTTACTATCTCAAAAGTTAGATATACGATTACAAGAATAATGATTATTTTTTTCATCTTTCTACGAAACTTAGGCGGTTGAAACCAACCGAACCGCCACTAAAGTGGCGTAGAAGGTTTAATATTTTTTTATGGTATCAATGATACTTACTGTTTTATCAAGATATTTCTGTGCTGATGCATATTTCGGATTGTATTTCAGCACTTCTTTTAACAATTTTGCAGCTTCTATGTAATTTTCTTTCTGGAACAGGTCGGCTGCTTTTAGATACATATTTTCAAGTTCTGTATCTGTTTTTGTTGGTTTCTCAATTTTCTGTGGTTTCTGTTTTTTTGCTATTTGAAAAACCTCGCGGTATGCTTTGAATGCCTGATTATTCATATTCTTTTCTCTGTAGACATTTCCTAAATTAAAATATGCATCAGCGAATTTCGGGTTAAGTTCAGTCGCTTTTTTATAACATTTTATAGCATCATCATACAATTTTTTTTCTGCTAACAGATTACCGAAATTAAACCACGCTTCCACAAATTGCGGGTCATAATCAAGCGCAGTTTTATAATATCTTTCTGCATCATCAAATTTCTTCTCATCAAAACAGATATTAGCGAGATTAAGCAGTGCCTCTTTATTATGTTTATTGATTGATAGTGTAGCATTAAAGATAGTTTTTGATTTTTCAAGTTGACCTGTTTTTTTATACAAAAGTGCAAGGTTATTATATGCTGCTTGAAAATTTTTATCAAGTGAGATTGCTTTATTGTAATAACTTTCTGCTGAACTAAAATTATTCTCGTCAAAATACAGATTCCCGAGATTGTAATGTACCTGTGGAAAATTATCATCTATAGTAACCGCTTTATTGTAAAACTCTTTTGCATCTTCCTTCTTGCCGGTTAGAAGATAGACATTAGCGATATTGGAATAAACCGATGCATCATCCGGGTCAAGTTCGGTCGCCTTAAAATAATAATTTAATGCAGATGCATAATCCCCAAGTTGTTTGTTAACAACACCAGCGTTGTAGATAGCGGGAAGATATGAATCATCAAGTTCAACTGCTTTCTCAAAACATAATTTCGCTTCTTGAGGTTTGCCTGTTTCTGTATATAAAAGTCCCAAGTTATTATAATACGCAGGTTGGGTTTCGGTCTCAATCGCTTTTTTATATGAATTAACTGCTTCATTTTTTTTACCAAGTTCTTCTTGAACAAGTGCAAGATTATAGAATGCTTTTGCAAAATTTTTATTTATTTCCGTTGCTAAAAGAAACGATTTTTCGGCTTCTAGATACATTTTCTTTTTTCGGTATGCAATCCCTAAATTATTAAGTGCCTCAAAATCGGACTCTTTAAGTTCAACTGCTTTCTCAAAAGCAGGAATCGCACTATCAACATTTTCTATTTTCATATACAGAATACCGAGATTATAATATGCCTGTTGAAACTCCGGCTTGATTTTGACTGCTTTATTAAAATTTTCTATTGCTTTATCAATAATATTCCAACTGAGATAGATAAGTCCAAGATTGTTATATAAATCCGGAATATTTGGATTAAGTGAAATTGCTTTTTCATATTTTTCTTTTGCGTTTGTGAGATATCCTGACTCTTGATATGAAAGTCCTAAATTGTAATACCCGATGGCATCAAGCGGGTTGAGTTCTACTACTTTCTCATATTGCTTGATGATATTTTCATCAAGTTCTGTTTTAAAATATGTATAAAAAAAGTTTATATCCCGCCCGTATTTTTTTGACCGCTTTATTGCTTTTCTGAACACCTCATCTGCTTCTGGATTGTTTTGATATTCAAGAATAATACCTTTGAGTATAGATACAGAAGCGCTTTTTGGATATTTTTTATACAGGTTATCTACAAAAATTGAAATCCGGTTCGTTTGTTCTTCATTTTTGAATGCGAGTTCCTTGTAGATATTTTTTTTCACTAAATTACCTGTCAAAAAATAGCCGACTGATAGCACATAACTTAATTCTATAAAATCAGGTCCCTCTCCCGCCCCCCCTTGCTTCTGATACATCTTTTCACATTCTGTAATAATTGTATCCCAATCACCTTGCGCTATTGTATCATTTAGTTCTTGCGAAAACAAACAACTAACAAGTAACAAGCAACAAGCAACAAGCAACAAAAATTGTTTAGTTACCATATTTTTCTTTAACTATTTTTATAAAATTATTGAAACTATCTGCAAAACCTTTCAATTCGTCGTTTTCACGCAGGTTGATTTGCAGATTTAAGAGTTCGTCTGGTTTTACTTCATTAAGTTGTTTTTCTATCTTAAAAATCGGTCCTGCAATCCGGTGTGTAAAATATATTGTAACCAGAAATGCAATAAGCATAACAATACCAACCTTTATCATCAGCATATATTGAACATAAAGTAAATCCTGCGAGATTTCTTTCATAACCATTTTTGGGAATATAACATTCAATGCGAGATACAGATGCCATTCAATAAGCAATAATGCAACAATAAAAACAAGAATAATAAGCAATCCGTATTTCAACTGCAAACTTTTAACCAAGAATTTTTTTCGTCTGTACATTTTCTACCTCCTTGGAACCCGAATTGTAACCGAATATTAACCGAATGACAACCGAATATCATTTTGGTGCAGTTTCAGGGTTAATCAATCTACGGTAAGTCAATCGTGAACCTCTAAAATTTGCAATAATTGCTAATGGCTTTTGTGACGATTTTATAACTTAACTCTGGTTCTACTAATTTCATATTCGGTTGTATTCGGTTCTTTTATTCGGTGTCTTTATTTGGGTCATTTTTTGAAATATGCTTCTATATGTTTTTTCAATTTCCGTTTGTCAAAAAAACCTAAATCTATAAACTTGACACCATAACGATTAACACCTACGCCTTGTTGTATCCGGATAACCTTTCCTTTTATCTCTATTGGAAAATCACCAATTTTCAGGAATAACATTGTTCCTATATCAAGTGCAACATGTGTATCTAATGATAGACCGCCAATAGATATGTCAGATACATGTCCTCTACCTTTCGCTATTACAGAACCAAGTTCATAGACATCAATCAGTACTGATACCGATATTCTTTCGTGTTTTCGCAGTTCCATAAACTACCGCTGAACTAACGCTAAACTGACTCGCGTGACATAAGTCATTCCAGAGTAATCTGGAATCTACTGCTTGATTACTGGATTCCCAATAGAGACACTTGGGAATGACCCTTCGGCTCACTTAACAATCAATAAAGAATTCAAATTGCCGGTTCCATCATCAATTGTATACGGATTATTCGGATCTAAAATCCATGTCTGGTAATCAATTACATATTTGTATTGATATCTGCCTGACTCAATTTTTGCTCGTGCTTCCCAGATACCCTGCTCATTTTTTTTCATTCGGATTGCTCTTGATTGGTCAGGTTTATATTCCCAGCCGTTGAACTCGCCGGCGACCGATACATTTCTTGCAGATGGCGAGATATACTGGAATACAATTTCACCCTTATGAAGATACGGTGGTGGTAATCGTTGCTGGATTGATGCACAGCCGATAAAACCAGAGAATAGAGAATAGAGAATAGAGAATAGTAAAAGCGAAAAAGGATGAGATTGCCACGACCTTCGGTCTCGCAATGACATATCCGTGTTAACCTGTGTATTATTATCTGCGGTCATCTGCGTTTTCATCTGCGTAATCCGCGTTATAAAAATCTGTGTAATTCGTGTTTTCATCTATGTTAATCTGTGTTTTTAGAATTTGATTTCGGTTCTTAATGAGATTTGTTTTTCGGTTGTTAATAACTTTTCTGCATCAAAAATAGAGCCAGTTGTCAGGTAATTATTATATAAAAATTCTTCTCGTCTATCAATATCTTCATAAATGTCTTCATCAAAATTTTCGGGGTCAACACCCCAGCCAAGTTTCAGATATGCGGAGTTTTTGAATTTTAGTACAACAGCAAGGAATTCTGAAATATACGATTTTTTTGTGCCCGGGATTTTTATATATGAAAATCTTGTAGAACCTTCAAAATATATTGGCTCAATAATTTTTATTGAATGGTCTAAAATAGTTTCATAAATCTTGCTGGAATATAACTTCCAAGAAGGGTCTGTGAATACTGTGCCTGATGTTCCGCCGGTTTCCCAAGCTTTAGAGTTATGCATTCTTGAGATAAGTTTTGCTTTGACCCTGTCTATTTCAAAAGAAACGAACGGCATTACATAGAAATCGTTTTCAGGTAGATTGTAGACGGTAGATTGTTGTTGATAAAAATAAATCTGGTTAAAATACGGATGCAAATCACCGTCAATATATATCTTACTATCAAGTTTTTTTGATGACTGCTGTGCAAGTTCAATTCCAAATAAGAATGGTTTTTGAGAATACCTGGTTACTCCTTTTATTATGTTTGTTTCTGCTTTATTGCTGGAATAAAGTTTTGCGCCAAGTTTTTGGTTTTTATTCTGATATGATATTTCAGTTGCAAGATTTTCTATCGGTAAAACCTTGAATCCTGCAAGTGCATCATCAGTATTTTTGATAAGCCATTCTTTATCTATTGCCACATCAGTATTTTTGCTTTCATTCCATCGTGTTGCAACGAGTTTCTGGCTACCTTTGGTATATTCTGAAAAGAATGTAAGTTTGTCGTGGAACTTGAATATGAAATCAAATCCAAAGTTTTGTGTATTAACGCCGCCTTTATACCACGGCTGGGTTGAAAGTGTGGTGTCATAACTTCTACCTTCCGGAATTACCTCAGGGTCATCAAACCAACCAACTCCACTTGAACCGAAAGTATAAGACCATTTGCTTCCGCGGTTTAAAAAATAAGTCAGCCCGAATGTAACCTTATCAAGCGGTTTTTTTAGACGGAGACCGATTGTATCTTCATTTGTGTCGGTTAAGTTTGAATAAAAAAATGTTTCTGTAAAGCCGTAAATTTCTGAACTCTGAAAAAGACCCTGTGTATCCATTCCATAGCCTTTGTGAGGATTTAGTTCATCAAAAAAATTTATCGCTTCATACCTGACTGAAACTGCGGTATCCAAACTTTTCAGCGGATTATCAAACTGGATAAGTTTCTCGTTATAATATGCTTTTAGGTTTATACCTTTTGGTGTAAAATTAATATCACCCTGTTTGAATTTAAGGTTGAAACTTCTTGTTTTTGATTCTATTTCCATTCTTGCATAACAAGCGCCTTCATCAAACGGTTTGGCAAACCAGTCAATATCCAAATGTATAGATGATGAATCCGAATCTATTCGCCAGTCGTTATTAGCAGTGTCATATCTGGAATACAAAAGCCCTGCAAATTTGCCGCCAAACCTGATTTTGCCTGAATATGGTGCAATCGTTCCTTTTTCTTCTGGGATAAACAGTTTGCCTTCTTTATCCTTTTTCAATCGCAGCACGAGATTAGCACCTTCCATCCAGTTACCATCAATCACAAATTTATATTCGTATTTGCCTTCAGTTAATGGATAGACAACAGTCCAGATTCCTTTTTCATCTTTTGTAAGAAAAATTTTATCTGGTGTCCATTGATTGAACTCGCCTGCAAGTGTAACAGTTTGTGCATCAGGTGCTTGATATGAGAATCTTACACCATTTTCTACAATGAGTGATTCTAGAGGCTGGGCATAAACGGCAGAGAACAGAAATAAATAGAAATAAATAGAAATAAATAGAAATTGATTGTAACGACTAATTTCAATAAATTTCGCGAAGCGTGTTTCTACGAGTTTCTTAATACTTAATCTCTTAATCTCTAATCTCTTAATCTCTGGTTTATTCATCTATGTAATCCTCCTGTAAAATCTGCGTAATCTGTGTCTTTTATCTGCGGTAATCAGCGTTTCAGAAATTCAGTTTCAGTATCAGTTTAACAACATCTGTAATTTCCCGTTCTGTATCACTGATATCAGTATCAAACGCCATGTTATCTGTTGTCCAGCCGTCGCCGTATTCAAGATATGTTTCCAAATCCCAGCCGATATTGTAACGGAGTTGATAAAATAAAGAATTCCAATTCTTGTTTAAAAAATTTGACTGAACAGATACCGCTCTTAAATAAAGTTGGAGTCGGTCTGTAAGATTGAATCGTAATTCACCTGCATAGACAAGCCGTTCACCAAAACCGGTTTTTGAGTTCATATCTTTAAGTCGTGTTTGGAGCCGCCCGTAGGCAAAACTATCTTCAGCAGATACCTCTATAAACGCATCCGGGAATCTGCCGTATCTGTCTTCTTTTATTCCGTAGCCTGTTTTTCCCTTTAAGCCGTTCACAAATTCGGCATAAAGTTCAACAGAATCAGAAATAGTTCTGAAATAATCCGACGAAAAAACAACATAATAGTCAGAGCCGATTTGTTGATTATCATATGCGTAATCAAATCTGGTTTTGGAATCGGTTCGTTTATATGTGAAGTTAAGCAATTTATTAGGTACCAGAAATGAGATTTCAGTATAATATCCGGTTTTCCCGAAGTTTTTGTACTCGTCTGTATCGCCGGGGCGTCTGCCGAATGTATAAGAGAGTTCAGACCTGAAATTTTCGCCGTAATCAAAATAATTCCCGGTTAATCTGATAGGTCCGATATTTAAGTTTCGTAATTCACAATTTAACGCAGTATCTTTATTTTCTGTTACTGCGGCTGTGCCGGTAGAATATGATTCTGCAAACTCAGATGTAATAGAGGCACCCCAACCATCTATTTTCAGAACTGCTGATATAACCTCATTATCTTTCAGTATTCTGGCGGTATTTGAGAATCCTGTTATTACGCCGGCTGTAGATTTGTTAATACTGTATTTATCAAACTGGTTTCGTTTTACAAAATAGCCTAGAGCGATATCGCAGGAACCCACTATTTTAGGAATCTCAACAACTTTTTTTTGGAGTTGGCTAATATACACATCACCATTTATATCAAAACAGTTGCCATACCATTCGGTTTCATCCTGACCTGAGATACCTGTAGTATGTCGTCTGGGTCTATCTCTTGCGACGATTCCAGTACCTTTGAACCCGTGAACATCCTTGAAATCAAACCGTGTGCCAACCGAATGCGGTAAATCCCACCAGCCCTGTTTATCTGCCGCCCGTTCTGAATTCACCAGAAACAACAACGGTGAGTTTATATAGTGTTTTTCTTCGTTAGCAAAGAATAGCAATTCTGTATTAACAGTTGCAAACTTACCCCATCCTTTTTCTAACTCAAAATTATATTTCTTATTCCAGGGTTCATTTGTTTTAGCACCTAACTGCCCATAAAAATCTACATTGTTAACCGGGTTTGACCAGAACTTCGTCTGAAAATAATGTTTTGGTAAAGCAAGGTTCCAGTTAAATTCTGATTTTTTGTATAAGTTCGTTTCCATTTCATAGAACCCGTTGATACTTGCGAACTTAATGACTTCTTTTGCAGGTATTATTGGTATAACTTTTTCTTCTGCTGGTTTGAGTTCTGTTATTATTTTTGCCAGTTCTTTTGCAGCATTTGCAAGTTCACGAAGTGTTGCAGCTTCTGTTTTTTCAGATTTCAGTATTTTTGCAGTTTCAACATCTACAATATTTATATTTATAAAATAGGTTTCACCGAGTTTAGAAACCGACCCAACTATCATCTGCTCAACATTCAGGATTCTACCAAGTTGAACTGCACAATCTGTTTCTGTACAACCAGTTTGTTGAAATCCTACTTCTGCCAGTATTATATCCATATGTGTTTTCTCAACAACATTATAGATACCTGTATTCACAATTGTTACCCTTATCAAATCAGTAATTATTGATGCATCGGTTGCAGATACATTCTTACCGGTAAAATCAGCAACTGCGAGATTGATTTTTCCTTCACAGTAAAGGCAGTGGATAAGTGAATAAGTGAATAAGTGAATAGTAAATACAAACCACTTAACCACATAACCACTTAACCACTTTTTTATATTCATTTTATTTCAAGAACTGAATTATAGCCGCCGTAGCCATCATCTGTTTTATCCGGATTATTCGGGTCTTCTTTCCAGTATATGCCATCAATAACAAATTTGTATTGGTATCTCCCATGTGAAAGCGGAATTGTTACGGTCCATATACCGTTTTTATTTTTTTTCATTTTATGTACAGTTGGCGACCAGTCACTGAAAGTACCTGCAAGATAAACTGTTTCCGTTCCCGGCGGTGTTTCGTCAAACTGGAATTCTATACCGTTTTTAGTTTCTTGTGGTTTTTTTGCATATATTCTTGTTTTATCCATTTCTGTTCTTGACTGCCGCTGGCATTTCAAAATTATATCGGTTAGAGAATCAAGATGCCAGCCGGTAAGTTTATCTACTACTTTGTATCTGAATATATCGTATCGTAAATTGTAATCCTTAGGTGGTTTCAAAATAATGAGTGCTGGAACAACCACCCGCTGAAAACAATCAACTCCTAATATCCTCTGATACAGTGCATTCCCCACCAGTCCTCCGTCAGCACATAATTGACATTCTACGAATACTATATTTGTCTGCAAAACGGTTCCACAAACAGAATCCTCATTATACAATTCTTCAAGTTTTTGTCGCCATGAAACACCCATTGCTTTTTTGGAAGTATAATCTATCAGGATAAATTTATTCTTTTTGAATGATTCTTCTAAAACAATCTGTTTCTCTGCATAGTTCATATTCCCATTAGCATCTTGAAGCAAATGCCAAACAATTTTTTCTCTTTTTTCCACTTTCTTTTTTTGTGATATAGGTTGCAGATATTTTGTTCTTTTTTTAAACTCCAATTTGCTGTATCGTCTGGCAAGCTCTTCAGCTGCATTAACAAGTTTTCGTATTGATGGTACTTCTGTTTGTTCTGCTTTTATTATTTTGCCAGTTTCAACATCTACAAGTGATGTAGATAGATAATACATATCTGCCAGTTTGGAAATAGAGCCAATAATTACCTGTTGGACATTCAGTATTTTACCAATTTTTACTGCGCATTTTATTTTTGTACAGCCCGTTTGCTGGAATTTTGCTTCAGCTAAAATTTTAGACATATTTGTTTTATCAACCACATTGTAAGCGCCTGTTTTCACAATCTCTGTTCTTAAACAATCCGCTACTATAGATGCATCTGTAGTAGACACATTTTTGCCTGTAAATTCGTCAACTGCGAGGTTAGTTTTTGCTTTTGCATAAAGGCAGATGATAAGGTGATAAGGTAATAAGCTGATAAGTAAAAACTTAATCACCCAATCGCTTAATTGCTTAATCGCTGATTTCTTCATAACTTATAAGTTATTCCGGTTCTGTATAAAATCCCGAGTTGTTTATGAAACAGGAACCCGAAATCCAGTTTTATTTTTGTAAAATTAACACTGAAGCCGGATGTAATTCTGCTGTTATTCAACCCAAGCCGTAGTGCAAAAAAATTTGCAAACGAAATTTCAGAACCAAGATAGATATTTTGTTCTGTATCAAAATCAATTACAAAGATAGTATTTTTGGGCTTGAATGCGAGCCCGGTTTTAAGAACAGGTTTCAGTTCTTCACCGATAGATGTGCTTAACAGTTTTATTGTAGGTTGGTTTATGTTTTGTAATGATAAGCCGCAAGAAAACCAGTTATAGATTTTGTGTAGATAGCCGATATCATAACCCATCGCTGTTTTTCCGCCTGAATATGCGGGGTCGTTGTATTTTGAGTAACCCGGAATTGTGATATTTAATGCTTTTATATTGAAACCGACAAAAATATTTTCTTTGAGGATTCTTGAATAGCCAACAGAATAGGTGTTTTCTGAATATGTGTTCAGTATTGAGTTCCTGATAAAAGAGATACCGAATGTGTTGTATCCAAAAGGTACCACAGATGCCAGAAGCCCGTAATAGCAATCAGATGGCGTAGAATACAGTGGAGAATACACACAGCAAAACTCAATAGTTTCAAGTTGAGAGATACCGGCAGGATTGGTATTTATACCTGTTGCATCGTCTGATAATGCGGTATAAGCGCCACCAAGTGAAAGTTCTCTCGCAGAAAAAGATTGTGTAGTATCATAAAGGCAGTGGATAAGTGGGTAAGTGGATAAGTGGATAAGTAAAGTCGTAACCAACCACTTAATCACATAACCACTTAACCACCTGTTTTTGTTATTCATTTGATTACTGCTACCGCTTTGTTTTTTCTTGTACTCTCACTACCTGATGTCGCCTGAATATTAAAAAAATATATTCCACCGTTTACAACATCTTGAGAGCCGTTTTTTCCATCCCATGTTTTTGTAATTTTCTGTGTTGTATCGGTAATCTCTTCATCTGTAATATCTTTGATATGTCTTCCAGCAATATCATAGACAGCGATTTTTATTCTTGCCGGTTTTGATAACGAAAACGATATTGATGTCTTATCACAAAAACCACTGTTATCAGGTGAGAATGGGTTAGGTGAAACATTCACATCAGATATTTTTAATTTTGTTACAGAGTAATTATCATCAGGAACACCATCCGAATCGGCATCAAAAATTTTTGCTGTAACGGTTGTTATCGTGGATATAGAAAGCCCTGTGATTGTATCGGTTGAAGTACAGTCACCGACTAAATAGCCAAAATTGACTGTTGTTCCACCAATCAGTTCAGAACCCATATCGCCTGTTGCCAATGAGGCAAAAATTGAAACGGACGCATTTTTAGGCACTTTGCCACTGCCAAGTTTGTAGACGGTATCAAACGGGATTGCAAATTCCCAACCGGTTGAATGTTTTTTAGAGATTGAAATATCATATGCGTGTGTTGCTGACTGAACTTCATAAAAATTACCATCAGAGCCTGACCACGAGCCGTAAAAATAATCAATCCCATTGTTTTGGAAAATCACTTTTCTATTCCATGTATCTATCTTTGTTAAATCAGAATAACCACCAGCTTTAAAGTCAAAAAAAATCAGAAGCCCGGTATCTTTGGATTTACCATCAATTCCAACATAAAGATTGTTTTTATCCCATGTGAGATATACTCTGTTGATTTCATTATTCTGCCATTCAGAAAAATCAGCGGAATCATCAATTAACACCTCATCATCTGCCCAGTCAGATAAATCACCATCAACAGTGATTGTATGATATGGAAGACAGTGGATAAGTGAATAAGTGGATAAGTGGATAAGTAAAGACACAACTAACCACTTGACCACTTGACCACTTGACCACTTAGTAATTGAGGACCTGTTCATTGATTTTTTTGACTGCGCCTGAAAGTGCTTCCTGGACTGTTTTTTTGCCTGCCCGCGCAGTATACATCTCCTGGTTCATAAGATATTCAAGTTGGTCATAATCTATTACAGGCGGTCTGGCAATCGCTGTTTTCATTTGTTCCATAAAAGTCTTTATTTCTGGATTTTTTGTAGTATCAATATACGGATATGCTTTTAAGTTAACAGGAATCTGACCAAGTGTATTGCACCATTTTGTCTGTGCAGGAATTGATACGAGGTATTTCAGAAACTCATAACACTCGTGAGGATACTTTGTCTCTCGTAAGACAACCGTATCTGACCCACCGACATTTGTTGAAGTACCTGCTTTACCTTTTGGAATAAGCGCAATGCTGAAATTGATGCCCGAGTTCTTGAATTTTTTCACATTCCACGGTCCTGAAAAAATCATCGCATATTTTTTGTTAATGAATCCCTTGTCAGGCCCAACTGCGCCCGACTGCCATGCACCTGCTTCAACTTTGTATTTTTGATATAAATCAACTTGAAACTGCAAACATTCTTCTGCTTCTTCAGATGACAGAAGACATTTTTTACCGTCAGGTGATAAAAATCTTACACCGAATGTGTTATAAAACGGGAACGACCACCACAAAGAATTATCCATTGCAAACCCGAACTGGTCTGTTTTGCCGTCGTTATTGAGGTCAGCGGTCAATTTTTTTGCCACTTCTATAAATTCAGTCCATGTTTCAGGTGGTTTTTTTATATCCGCTTTTTTAAACATCTCTTTATTGTAAAAAAGTGCGACACCGGTTGTCTGGTCTGGGATACCAAAAATATGTTTTACTGATGATGTAGAACCACTGATAAAAAATCGTTCTTCAAAAATGTTTGAATTAACAGCTGCGGGAACGAGGTCTTTTGCAAGTTCAAGTGCACCAAATTGTGTTAAATCAACAAGCGACCTTGAAATAACCAATCGTGGCAGGTCTGCGACATCTACTCGCGCAATATCAGGTGCGGTATGTGTTATCATAGATGTCATCAGTTTCATCCGCATTCCATCAAAAGGCACTCGTTGAACATTGATTTTTATATCAGGATTCTGTTGCTCAAACTCTTTCACAATTTCAAGAAAAACCTGATGCTCCTCGTGATTATACGATTCCCACAAAGTGATAACTTTTTTTCCAGCGAGTTCTTTTTTTGTTACTTTACCGCAACCAATGAAGGCAGGTAAAAGGTAAAAGGTAAAAGGTAAAAGGTAAAACCAGCTGTAAATTTTCATTTTTCCTCCGAATTATTTCAGATTTAAAATTTCATAAACTTTAATTGGTTCTTGTTTCCCTTTTAAGTTTATAGGATTAAATTCCTTCGCTTCTACATTTTCTTTTACTGCTTCATATGTTAATTCGGAAACAATTATCTGTTCTGCTTCTGCAATATCGCATAATCGTGAAGTAATGTTCACATTATCACCAATAACTGTATAATCCATTCTGTCATTCCCACCGATATTCCCAATTATCACTTCACCCGTATTTATTCCTATTCCGAGATGAATAAGAGGTTGCTCTGTTTTTATCCATTGTTTATTTAACGACTTTATTGTGTTTTGGATTACTAATGCAGATTTTATAGCACGCAAAGGATGGTCAGCATATTCAGTCGGATTACCAAAAAAGCATAATATACCGTCTCCTATAAATTTATCAACAGTTCCACCAAATTTGATAATAATATTTGTAATAGCTTCCAAATATTCATTAAGTGTCTTTACCAATTTTTCAGGCTGAATTTTCTCTGCCAAACTTGTATATCCCCTAATATCTATAAACATTATTGTAATACTTCTCTTTTCTGTTTCAGAATGTAGTTCATCTTGCTCTGTAACAAGTTGTTTTACAATTTTCGGGTCTAAATACTTTGTTAAGATATTATGATATTTTCTTTCAATAGATGATATTTTTTTCTTGTAATGTAAGATAATCCAGACAAAACTCGTAATAATAACAAGTAGTAAAATCAGTTTAACAAATGATGCGACAGAAAGAAACTGTAAAACAAAGACATAAACTAAAAATAGTATATAAAGTGGTATCAGTATTTTAGATATTTTCATTTTTCAGTCATCTAATTATCTAATTATGTAGACGGCATTTAAGTGCCGTATTAGATAATGAATTTTTCTATCGGTATTTGTATCCATGTTCTTTTTTCACCGTAATACTGGTGATAGCTTGAAAATTCGTATTCTTTAGGGTGATTAACAAGCCCTGCCTTGACGGGATTCCAGTGCATATACTCAATTTTTTCCCGAATCTGTTTCGGGTCGCGTAACGCAATATCATAAAATTTTTCCTGCCATGCGGGCATGTAAATATGGTTCCCAGATTTTTTCATAATCCTTTTCTTGTAGTCGGCACTTAAGTGCCGACTACTTTGATATAACCATTCGTTATATTTTCTTGCGAAATTGCCTTTGATTTGTTTCATTATATTAGACAAACTATATTTTTCAGTTAAAACCTGCAATAATAAATGTAAATGGTCTAGCATTATTACATAACCCAATAAATTAAAATTGAGCATAAATTTGTGATAACCAATACATAACAATAGAAATTTTGCTGCGGTTTCATCACTAAAAATTTTGTTTCGTTCAATTGTATTTGTTGTTACAAAATATACCGCTCCTTTCTCCAAAAATCTTTGAAGTTTACCCATAAAGTTTTCTCCTTTAGTAGACGGTACTTAAGTGCCGTCTACTTTTTTTAATTTTTTTTATTCTTTTACTGCGCCGGAGGTTAAACCCTCTATAAAGAATTTTTGTGCTAACAGAAACAGAATTGCTATTGGTATTATTGTAAAACAACTCGCAGCCATCATCTTTTCCCAGTCCATCTGATACTGTCCTCTAAAAAGTGCGAGCCCGACGGGCAGAGTTAATTTCGGCGAATCCGGTGTATTCACAACAAGATGCCACAAAAAATTTGACCAATGAAACAGGAATGTCAACAAAAACAGCGTTGTAGTAATTGCAAGCGATAACGGGATAATAATCCTGAAAAAAATCTGTAATTCTGATGCTCCATCAATTTTTGCCGATTCAATCAAGGATGAAGGAATCGTTTCAATATACTGCCGCATCATAAAAATCCCGAATACACTTGCTACATGCGGGATAACCATTCCTTTGTATGTATTTATCCAGTGTAGTTTTGTGACGATTGCAAACTGCGGCACTAAAAACATCATTCCCGGTATCATCATTGTAGAAAGCAAAAACCAGAATAATATTTCTTTCAGATAGAAATCTTTTTTAGCGAATACATAACCACCCATAGAACAAAAAAGTGTCGTCAATGCGGCGCCCATTGTAGCGACAATCAAACTGTTTATGAAAAATCTCCAGAACGGGTATGACGGGTCAGTTGCAATAGAGACGAAGTTTTTCCATAACGGTTTTGCAAACGAGATTGTCAACGAAAACGCCTGACCTTCCGGTTTTATAGCAACAAAAACCATCCAGAAAAACGGGAACAGTACAAATATCGCTCCTAATGTTATTGCTACATAAAGAATTGACCGCTTAATAAACACCACTGTTTTTTCACCTTGTACTTTTGGCATAGAACCCCCCATAACTGCAGGTTAAAGGTTAAAGGTTAAAGGTTAAAATTTGGTTGTAATTTTAATTTATACCTTTAATTTTAACCTTTAATTTATACCTTTAACTTGCCTTTTTAATATTTTTTATGTAACACTTTTGCATTTATATATGAGATAACCAGCGTTAATGCTAACAGAAAATACGAAATTGCTGCAGCATCACCATAATTCATTCGTTCAAATTGTCTATAAAGATAATACCCGGAAACTTTTGTTGCACCGACTGTTTTTCCTGCAACAACCATTTCAGGCCCACCACTGGTCATTGCATAAATTTCTGCGAACGCATTCAACGCAACAATAGTGCCTGTTATTACAAGAAACAAAATAATCGGTCTGACAAGTGGTAGTGTTATATGTTTGAATTTTTGCCATTCGTTAGCACCATCAATATCCGCAGCCTCAAAAACGGATTGAGATATATTCTGGATTGCTGCGAGAAACAGTATCATCCCAAACCCGGCATTTTTCAGAACCAGCGCAACTACCACGCCGAGCATCGCTGTTTTTTCGTTTGCCAGAACACCTTTCTCAGCAAAGTATGTAATATTAAAAAGCGTAAGAACTCTGTCTAAAATTCCATAATGTGGTGCATATATAAAAAGCCAGATAATACCGACGACAAACATATCCAATACATTCGGCAGAAAATATGCAGACCTAAAAATAGAATGGCCTTTCAGTTGGTTATTCAAAATAATTGCAAGCACGAGCGATACACCGATAGAAAGCGGGATATACAAAACCGCATAATAACCCGTAGTTACTAACGACCACCAGAACTCAAAATCATTCACAAGTGTGATATAATTTTTTAGTCCGACGAACTTCATATCTGCAAAAGCGTTAAACAAATCCGTAGTGGGTGTGATTGACCGGAATGAAAGATACAGCGAATAGAATACAGGATACAAAAGGAACACAGAAAAAATTGCCAAAAATGGTGCTAAAAAAAGATACGATACAACTGTCTCACGCGTTTTTGAGTTTAACATAATTCCTCCCAAATATCTCCCGAATATCAATATTTTTCATTCGGGTGTTATTCGTGATTTAGTATTCTACGACTTTGTTCCGACCTTTATTTTTTGCTCTGTAGAGTGCCTCGTCTGCCTTTCTGATGATTTCATCCTCGCTTTCTGCCTGATGTCTGTAAGCGATACCGATACTTATTGTTGTTTGTATATCTTCAGCAAAAAGATGTTCTTCAACCGTTTTTCTCAATTTTTCTGCTAATTGTTTTACTTCTTCTTTTGGAGTAAGTCCGACAACCACAGCAAACTCTTCACCACCGTATCTGGAAACAATTATTCCAGGATGAAATACCGATTTAAAAATTGTTGCGAGTTCAGAAAGTATTTTATCACCAGTCAGGTGCCCGTAGGTATCGTTAATTTTTTTGAAATGGTCAATATCTATTATCAGAAACGAGAAGAAGGTTCCATACCGTCGTGAATACACAAACTCCTGTTTCAGTCGTTCAATAAAATAGCGTCTGAGATACAAGCCAGTGAGCCCATCAATTCGGGAGCGTTCTAAAACCAGTTGATACAACCTTGCTCTTTTCAGTCCGAGTGCCACCTGATGTGAAATTACTTCGCACTCTTCTAAAAAATTGTATGAAAACGCAGCTGCTATTTCTTTATCTACTGCCAGTTGGATAACGCCGAGCCGTTCTTCGCCAATCAAAACAGGCACTTCAAATCCCGACCATTTTTTTGGTAGATTTTCACCTGTATAAATCTCAAATGTCTTTATAAACGGTCTCAAAAAGAATACTACTGATTTTATATTCTTTACTATTTCATTCAAGTCTATCTGTTTTACAAGAATTTTGGAGATTGAGTAGAACATCTCATATGTAGCGATATTTTTTTCTGCCTCTGCAGTATTTTTAGTAAGACCGATTATTTCATTCTCGGTTTTCACAATATCAGTATTCATTTTTTCTTTTATTCCTAAATGTTCTGAATACAGCAAACCGAATTTTTTATCTGAATTATATCTTACAATACCTGCTACAATTAAAAACAGCATCCCTGAAATATGATAGAAATAAATGCTTTTTACAAAACAAAAAATAAAGATAAAAATACCGATAGAACACAATCCAAATATCTGGCTTCCTTTGAGTTGTTTCAATGTAATAAACAAAACAGGCAGCAGCCATATAACTCCTGATATTATTTCATACCACACAGTTTTTTCCTCGTTTTTTGGCAGTGTATAAATTTATATCGCAATTATTTATAAAATCTTCTGTTTCACTTCGCTCACCCTGACTAAAGTCGGGGCTACATTTATATTCACAGACACCGAAACTTGCAGTTATTTTCAAAATATTATTATTGAAATTTATCTCTTTTGTATAAATCCATTTTCGGGTTCGTTCTGCAATTGCTTTTGCATCGTTCAGTTTTGTATATGGCAAAAGTATTACAAACTCTTCACCACCATATCTGGCGATAATATCCGTTTCTCTGGTATTGGCACGGATACTATCTGCAACAAACTTGAGCACTGCGTCGCCGGCTTCATGTCCGAATCTATCATTGAAGTCCTTAAAATTATCAATATCCAGCATAATCAGTGAAAGATTAGTTTTTGAATATTTGGCAGTGGACACATTTCCTGACAGGATTTCTATAAAATATGAATGGACAAAAAGTCCTGTGAGCCCGTCAGTGATTGCCAGTTCTTCTGTTTTTTTATAGAGTTGTGCATTGATATAGCCGAGTGAAAAGATATCCGCTAATACAGAAAGCATTCTCAAATCTGAATCGTTAAAATTATATGCGGTATCTGATTTTACTGTTGCGACTGCAAATGTTTGCCCTTCATTTATGAATGGTACTGCAATACAGGATCTGAAATTAACCGGCGTATCTCTGTACTGTGAATAGTTCATATCGTCAATTTTGAGCATTATATTTTTATCAAAAATATCGGTGATAATACGGTCGTTATTTTTATTGAAAAAGAGTTCTACACTACCTTTTGGAATAAATCGTTTGATTGAGTCAACAATAGAGGTTTCTATTATTTTTGTATCAAATGTAGCACTTACATTCTGGATAATATCTGTGATTGATTTATAATTAGCAAGTTGTATTTTTAAGCCATCTTCTTTTTTTACAAGTTCTTTACTTGTTTTTACTGCATTGTTTAACTTAGAGTGCAGATTTTCGGTTTCTTCTTTCAGGATAGCACATTTTTCTGAAAATGTATTCAAAAATCTATCAGCCAGTATAAAGATAGCAATCAGATAACCAATTTCCAGAAGTACGATAATCCTGTCAAACCCGTTTGAAAAAATCAGTGCTAAAAAGCCGACAGCCAGATAAAATATAAAAAAAATACCGGCTAAAACCTGGTCTGACAAAAAATACAATATAAAAAGAAAAAAAATAAAAACCGGGAATATATATCTGATATTAACGGTTTGTATAGCAGAGTTATACAAAAAATAGATAGAAAACAACCCGCAAATTACGGGCAATAAAAATTGACTAACAAGATATTTGTTCAGCATAGTCGGATTCCGTATCGTATGCAAACTGGACGCAGATTTACGCAGAAAAATCAGGATATAATCTGTGTCCATCTGCGTTCATCTGCGTCCTGTTTTTAATACAACGGGTCATTTTACAACTTTTTTACCTTTTTTTCAACTCTTTTTTTATCAGTTCCAGCCGTTTTTTTGATGGTTCGTGTGCTGGATTTATTTTCAGAATTTCTTCAAACTCCTTTTTTGCATTATCAAATTGTTTCTGCTGGTAAAGTTTTACACCCTGTGTCCAATGCTGTTTTATTTTTTCTTTTATTCGTTCTTTATCAGTCCGTTTTTTTGCTGCCTCAAGCCGTACTAACGATGGTTTATGGTTCGGTTCTAATTTCAGTATTTTTTCAAACTCTATTATTGCCTGTTTATCTTCACCATGTTGCAAATGCCAGATTGCTTTATTATAATGTCGTTCCATAATTCTTTTCTTCTGTTTTTCTGTAAATTCTTTTTGTTTAGGGACTGGTTTCGGCACCTGTGGTTCTGGGAGGGGTGGGGGGGGGACTGCTTCAACTGGTTTCTCAATTTCAGTCGGGACAGGTTCTGGCTGAGGTTGTTCAGTGACTGGGGGAGCTGGTGGTGCTGGTGTGACAGTTTCAGGTTCTTCTGCTGCAGTTGGTGGAAGTTCAAATACTACCGATAGAATATGTGAGCCGTAGGAGGAAACGAGCTGGAACGGATATGCAAATGCGTAATTGATATTAAAATTTCCCCACTTCCCACCTTTTAATGTCCAGCCGGTAGTTATTTCATCACGGTTAATGCCTGACCGCAGAGTAATAAGTTTTCTTAGGAGTTCAAATTCAGCACCAAGATGAACATTTTGAGACGGATATGATTCTTTGAACGAATATGCACAGGTTGCAGTCAGATAGTTTATTGGTTTATAGGAAGCGCCTAAAAAAGTCTGTTTTTCCGGTTTGTTTTCATAAACAAGCCCTAAATCAGATGAATAGATATTCAAGAATGCAACGCCGAAATCCAACCCTCTGACAGGCGAGTACTTCAAGCCCAAGTCAGATGAAAACCCGCTGGCTGTATTCCCGTATTTATCAAAAAAATCCTGAGTGTATTCATCTGCGGTATATCCAACAGTTAGATATTTTAACGAAACGCCAACTGAGAATTCTTCTTCTTTTTCTCGTAAAAATATTTCTTCTAAATTTCTTGCATAGCATAAAGCGTAAACATTTTCCAAATACTGGTTATAACTTGTGAATGATTTCCAATAGAACGATACTGCACCGATATTTTTAGGCAGTGATGTCGCCAAGCCCAAAAAACTGTTAGAGATATCTAGTTTGTTGAATCCGTCAACTTCGTAAGACGGACCTTTCAATCCAACAAACAGTTTCTGATATTCAACAGAGACCTGTGTTCCTTTAATAAGCGAGATACCTGCTGGATTGATAACAGATGCAGAAATATCGGAAATTGATGCGACACCTGATTTGGCAAGCCCATCATTTTTTGTGATATTTATATCGGAAAAAGAAGCATAGAGGCAATGAAAAATGAAAAATGAAAAATGAAAAATGAATGTCAAAAACAAACCACAATTTTTAATTTTTAATTTGTAATTTTTAATTGTCATCATTTCACCACAACGCAACTGCCTGAGATTATTTCTTTACCAAAATGTATCTGGTAGATATAAACGCCTGCGGACACAATCGTACCGTTTTCATCTCTGCCGTCCCAGTAAGTGAGTTCTGTAATTTTTTTTACTCTTGCACCGTATGTATTAAAAATTTCTATTTTTGTTGGCAACTGTGCACAATTAAACTCAACAACTTCACCGCGGTCAGGAATAAAAGTAGAACGGACAACTTTTTGTAGATGTGGCCTTAAGGCTGCGCTACCAGAAGAGTTGGTATAAAATACGGCAAATCTTGAGATATGACCTGTTTTACCTTTAACAAAATTATTGGTAGTATTTTGTGTGATATTTTTTAATTCAAGCCACTCCGTACCAGTCCAGACAAACGGCTTCAAGGTTATCTCAGAGTAATTGTTATCTAAATCGTCATCAAAGTATTTCAGATATATTTCTGCATTTTTAGAAAATGCGACTGCTGTTTTATTCTCACCATAAAAATCATAGACACAGACAGGGTAAATGTCAGAGATTGGAGATTGGGGATTGGGGATTGGAGATTGGTTGTCTTGAAAGATAACACCGTGGCTTTTTACTTCAACATAGATTTTTTGGGTTCTGTCTAATGCGTAAGGTGGGATTACGATTTTTGTTGGATATGTTGATGTATCAGATAATTTCAATTCCAGCCCTGCTTCCACACTATAATTTCCGGACTCTGTTGAAACAATCACAATTGTTGATGATGCGATATTCACATCGCCAGAATTATTCTCGGCTAAAAAGTAATAGTCAATCCCTTCCGGTGTTACAGAATCACCCGGGATTGTGAAGTTGTAAGATGCCGATGTTGGGGGTGTTGGAGTTAATACATTTTCAGAATAACATACGCCACCGTGAACTTTATAGTAAAAATTTACTATTTTAAGTTCTGATGAATCTGTGATATTAGCAGATACTGTGATATTTTTGCCTGGATATGCAAACTTTTCTATTGATGTATGAAAGATTGTAGGTCCGTGGATATAACAATACTCTTCTTCACAGCAACCTGATTCAGTCCCGTCAGTATTTATAGCAGTTAGCACAAAATAGTATGAAACATTATTTTCTAAACCGGTTAAAATATAACTTGTAGTATTACTAACGAAAACAGAAGTTGCACCTGTTAATGAGAAATCTGTTTCTGCAAAACTCTGTTGCTTTTTGTAATACAGTTTATAGCCGTTAAGATTTTTTTCCCAGAAGCCCTTTTTCTGCCAGGATAAAAATGCGCAACCATCACCTGCTTTTGCCAAAAGATTCCTCGGGACAGGCGACCGATTTATATCAGGTTCCTTATTTCTATCTTGGTCTAACGGTATTGTTAGCCATGTATCAAACGTAAATGCTCCGTGCCAATAGGTTGTGAAATCCGTTAGTTGGTCAGGAATTGAATCATGGACAGAACCGAGTAGTTGGTTAGATGTGTCATTCCCGCCTGACATCACAGCAACAAGTTGTAAGGTTGCATTTTGAGGAATACTTCCCCCGTAATCAGGATAGATTTGAGCCCACGGGATTGCAACTTCAAAACTGCCATAAACACCTGTCCCACCACCAATATATGCAGAAGAACTCATCTCAACTGATACTGTCTGACTGCTTGTTGTATATCTGAAAAGTCCGTGTCCCTCGTTCAATTTTAACTGCATTTCATAAAGATGAAGTTGATAATCAGGTAAAAAGCCAAACGGGAATTTATGATTTCTTGACCACCACCAAGAATAGCCACTTGAATCTTTCAGTTGAGATACATCTGAATAATCACCAAATTTCTGACCGATATTTGTAAGTTCCCTTCCAGCATCTAAATACAATACAAAACAATTCCCATCTTTCTGAACACCGCTTACACCGATATACAGATTATTACTATCCCAGGTGAGATACAGATTATCAACCTGATTCTGTTGTCCCCAGGCACCGTCGTTTGTCGGGTCATCATAAATCAATTCGTCTGAAGACCAGTCGGAAAGGTTACCGTCAACTGTGATTGTGTGAGGTGAAGAGGCGAAAAGGCAGATAGGAGATAGCAGATAGCAGATAGCAGATAGCAGATAGCAGATACAGGTTTTCATTTTTTGCTTATGTGTTCTTTTTCTACAGAGATTATAAAGGAATATATCATTTTACACAAGTTTGAATATTCTGTGAAAAGATTGGATGGTTTCTCTTTTAGAGAACCTGTTTCATACAGAAACTCTAAATGTTCGATTGTCTCTCTACACTCAGCATATGCACGATATAAATAGTGCATATATTCTTGTTTATAATTTCGTAAACAGTATCCTTCGTGTTCCATTCTCATCTCCCATCTCCCATCTCCTATCCCCTATCTCCTATCTGCCTTTCTTAAAATCTGCCACCTAGTGAGAATCTATGCGTATAGCCCAAATCACCGTAAGGCACGAATGCGTAATCAACTGTATAATTATATATTTTGATACCAAGCCCTGCGGTAAGCCCTGAGAGGTCACCAAGATAGTTATTTCTTGCCCAGGTTCTGTAACGATAGCCAATACGTGGTGCAAAAAGGTCAAAAAGCCATATTTCCGAGCCGAGTTTTAATTCCGGATAATTATCTGATGGTTTATAAAACTCAAACGCAAGTAGGGGGGAATTAATTCCCCTCTTACCTGATACATTCCAGCAAACACCAGTTCTCAAAATAATTGGTAGTTTCTCTTTTACTTCAATAAACTTCATCTGTGTGCCAATGTTCTGAATTGCGATACCAAAAGACAGTGGTAAAGAAATGTAATTGGCAATTAATTGCCGATTACAGAGCAACCCGATATCCAACGCAAAAGCAGTAGCGGATTCGCTCTCAAGCGTCTCTCGGATAAACCTTACTGCTAAGCCATATCCGTAGTCGGCACTTAAGTGCCGACTACCTAATTTTTTACCGAAACCTAAAACCGCGGTTCTGTCTGCGGCGCCGAATTCGCCTGCTTCTTTATAATACTCTTCTTCGTAAAAATAGGTTCGCTTTATATCGTTCATATAAAGATAACCAAGCGAGATACCAGCAGTTCCGAATTTGAATGGTTGTAGATATGAAAGCGCTTCATATTTTATATTCTGAAAATACTCCAGATGCATTGCTGAGAATTCTTTTTGTGATAGTTGAGCAAGCCCGGCAGGATTATGCACGATTGTATTAGCATCGTCGGCAACTGCAACGAATGCCTCACCCATTGCCACAGGTCTTGCACCGATACCTATTTTCAGGAAATTGGCAGAAGTAGTGCCGGGACCACTGCCTTCGGCAAAATGTAAAATGCAAAATGTAAAATGCAAAATGACAATCCAAAATCTAAAATTTTTGAATTTTAATCTGTCATTTTGATTTTTGATTTTTGATTTTTGATTTTTATTCATCGGATTATACAAAACTTCCCCACGAACTTATTATTCGCTTCGCTCACCCCCGAATAAATTCGGTGGCTACATTATTCATCTAATAACACATAATTTTCCTACAAATTTGTCCTTCCCCAATTTCACATTTTCATCTTTTACAACAAAAACATACACACCGGATGCGAGCCGTTCGCCAGCATCATTTCGGACATCCCATTTCCATTTACCTTCTTTTTCGTCATCAGAAAGCCCTTGAAGTTTATGTTTTTTTACCAGTTCGGCTGCGATAGTATAAATCCATATTTCGGCAGTTGGTGTCAAGTTGGTGAATATAATCCCGGTTTCATAACTGCCTGTTTCGGCTTTATTATCGTAAGGCTTGAACGGGTTCGGGAATACAACGACATTTGATAAATCTTCCGCAGCATTACCGGGTGTGGCGAGACAGAAGTATGATAGATGTTTTGTTTCTGCTTTTACCAATTTGTTGACAGTATCAACAGAATTGGTGCCATCTTTCAGTCGCTGCCAGAAAGGTGGGTTATATTTTTCATTCAGCCGATAAACCCGCAGGTTAGCGACTTTTATCTCATTTTGTGTGCCTTTAGATGAATCTACTATTCCGTCATTATCTTTATCAAGTTGAGAATACGGGATTGCGATGACAAACGGCAGATTGATATTTTCGGCACTGCTGAATAATTTATTACTTGCCTGGCTAAATGCCGAGAATTCAAACACAGTAGAGTCCTTATTTTCTAAATCCGTATTTTCAGTCGGCTGTTTAAATCGTTTTTGTGCTGCTAAATTCGGTAGTGTCTCAGAAGTTAGTATCTTTTTTAATTCCGGCTCGGTTAGTTTTGCGAGTTCAACAGAATTTTTTACAACAAAAATTGCGTTCGGAACGGATACTCCGTATTTTTTGGTTATTATGTTCGGTTTTGTTAAGTACTGTTCTTCAGTTCCTAATCCTTTTGCTGCTTTTTCGGTAGTCCCGCCTTTTTTGGTTACAATAAACTTACCTGCAACACCGATTATATTGTTTGATACAGTTGCTGCTTTCCAGTTGCCATAAATCGCTTCTATACCAAAATAATAGCCAGGGCATTCTTCACCAAGATTCAATGTTATGTATGCTTCATCAGTATCAGTATAATGTGCTTTTGCTTTACCTGTGAGAGTACCTTGTTTGAATAATGAAATGTTCGTCATTGGAAAAGTTGCCTGGCGAATGATATAATGGTTTGCACTACCGGCTGATGTAGATATTTCCGGCGCCTTCCAAAACAGAATAATCTCGCCTGTATTTGAGCCAGTTCTTGCAATCAATGTATTTATAGCTTTTGCATCGGTATTCTGTAATTCAACAAGTGCAGGTAGTTCAGTTCCACGTGGGATTATATCAGACTGGCTTGATTTTACGCCAGTTTTGTAAATAGTTGAGAATCTAAAATATGCAGCCGCGGATGTCAGGAAATACGAACTTGTATTTGCAGACAGAATTGTAATTGTAGTAGAACTGGTAAAGTTTGAAAATGTAGAGTGCTGAATTTCATAGCCAGCGATATTTTGTAATTGTTTCGGGTCTGTCTCCCATAGAACATTTGTTCTATAACTTCCGACGGGCTCAGTTCTAAAAGTGACGATTTCAGCTGCCAGACCTGCGGGTGAATCCGGCACTGTTTCTACACCCCAGATATCGTTTAATACAGTATCTGTAGAAACCAGCAGCACGCTTCTGTCATACTGCTCCCAGTCATTATCTTTAACATACCTGTATTTTATTGTGTTACCAATAAGCAGTTTTAATGGTGCTGCAGAATTCGGAATTTTTATACTCCAGAGATGGTTTTTTCTGTCAGGCATCTGGTATTTTTCATTAGAGAATTCACACCAGACAAAAACCTTATCTGCAGAATAGCCTGTTATATCAATATTGAATGTGATATCAACCGGTTGCTGAGCGCCATAGAGCGCTAACACATTAGAGAATCCAGAATAATCTGCTGGCAGATAGGCATCATATGATTTCAAACAATAGAAATATGTGGTATTTGATAAAAGCCCTGTATCTGTGTAAGAAAGTGGTGGTGCTGGACCAAGTGCAATTGCAACTTTTGTGAATGTGGTTGTTGATGCAATAGAAGAATAAGACGACCGCCATAATTCATAACCACCGCCGGCTGTTAAGTCCTTGATATCATCACCATACCAGGTAGGTTGAGTCCATTCTATTGATGCTCCTACACCTGTATATTTACCAATTAAAAAGCCGGTAAGATTTGTTGGTGGTAGTGGTGGACCTTTTCTTGAGTCAGTTGTATTCCCACCACCCCAGTTATCGTAGACTTCCCAATGGCCGCTATCAACAGGCCATGAGCCATACCAGACAATATAATCATTTAGTGGATAATATGTTGTTCCATTTGCAAGCACTTTATCAATACCTAAAATAGGTAGATTGATTTTTCGTTCTGATTTCCAAGGTTGCCATTGGTCTTGTGATTTCCCGCGTGCTCGTTGGTCCCAGACAACCCCCTCACCCCCACCCCCCGCCGGTGTTATGGTCTGATAGAGATAGTAATAATCTCTACCCGGGAAAAATGCTTTTTGCGGATCTTCAGTAGATATTTTTATTACCCAGTTATTAGCGCCATCCCAGGTGCCTGTGTTTGCTTTTACCTGCCAGTTGCCAAGTGTATCCGAACCAGTAAGCCATTTCGAGTAGTTAGACCATGGCGCTTTCTCAGAACTACAGAACACAAATGACTGCAGAAAAAAGATACAGATGAACGCAGATAACAGCATTGTTGTCATTCTGACCCGCCTGAGGCGGGGAAGAATCCCGAGATTCTTCACTCCGCTAACGCTTCGTTCAGAATGACATTTCTGTGTTAATCTGTGATAATAATTTTTTCTGTCCATTTTTAGCCTATAGCGATGCTAAAGCATCGCACTACATTTTTAATTTTTAATTTTTCATTGGTTTTTAGAGATAAACCACTCCCTTCCCATGTCCTTAGATATAATTTTTATAATTGCAGTTTTTCATTTGTAGCGTCCCATTTTATATGGGACGTACCTACGCCCGATATATCATGCCTTAGGCAGACCCGCCTATGGCGGGAAATCGGGCGCTACATTTCATCCGTAGGGACAGGTTTACCTGTCCGTTGTTTCGGGCGGGTAAACCCGCCCCTACACTAAACACTACAACCATCACATCAAGGCACAAAAATATATACCCCTATTATGGGCTGAACTAACTCACGAATATAGCATTTATTCGTGCTTATGTTTTCGGTAGATACACTCTACAGATTCTGCCTGGCATCTTGTATGGCCATTCTCTGCCGTCTTTACCAACCGGTGTCAGGTATACTATGTAGTCATGCTCTGCGATATAGTCCCAGTTGGGTGCTTCAACTTTGAAGTACACAGGTATCGCAGCTGCAGGTCTTGCGTAGTCGTCATAACTGATTTCACTAGGCTGGTCATAACTTGGCGCATATGGTCCTGTTGCACCGCCAGTTAACTGCCTCACAAGACAGCCATCTGCTGCAAGTGCGTTCATTGCACCTTTATAGGCATCTGATGTAACTGCGATGTAGTAATAAGTGGTACCTGTTGTTAAACCTTCATCCAGATAGGTCATATTAGCACCTAAGTTAGCAGAGGTAGAAGATGCAATTAACCCGTAAGTACCCGTGAGGTCTGTTGCTCTATAGAGAAACCATTTCCCGCCACCGTAGATGTCAATAGATTTGTAACTTTCACCAGTTCCCCATGTTGTGTACGCACCAAGTGTAACATTGAGAGATGTGTTACTTACAGGGATTGCATCTACATTTGCTACACCGGTAGATGACCAGTTGTTATACACCCAGACACCTGAGGTTGAAGAAAGCGAATAACCGGTATCCTGTGGCACAACAAGTATTCGTCTGGAATCACCACTATCATTACCTGCACCGAAATATGCGGCACCGGCTCGTCTTGTTCCAGTTGGGTTGTTGGAGTCAACCGCTACAAAGAATGCAGCATCATCACCGCTATCACGAGGGCAGTCATAGTAGGTTGTCCCACCGGTTATACCGGTTGGTGGTGTTGAACTACCAAAAGTAGCAAAAAACATATAGTTGTAGACAGCGCCCGGATAGAGGTTGTATTTGCAGTAGTATGTTCCATCACCAACAGAAGTCATTTGAGCGAATGCTGCGATATTGCCTCTATTCATCCATGCAGATGATGTTGTTCCTTGCTGTAAAGAGATGTACTTTACCGCTGCACCATATGTACCATCAGCAGTAGGCGCACCTGCACCACCAAAATCAGCAAACAGCGAACAAGAAACAAGAAACAAGAAGCAAGAAGCAAGACCGAGCCATCTTACCATCTTTCCATCTAACCATCTTTCCATTCTAATCACCTCCTTTTTTTTAGAATAACGCGAATCTTCGCGAATTAGACCCGCGAATATACGCGAATTAGCGACGATAAATCGTCGTACTCCAGTTTCTAACCATCTTCCCATTTTAATCACCCCCTTTTGTCTGGTTAGCGACCATATTATTTCCCACTTTAGTGGGTTTGTTTTCTCCGACTAAAGTCGGGTGTAAGTTACACTTCTTTCAGCCAACTGAAGTCGGGTGTAAGTTGCGCTTCTTTCAACCGACTAAAGTCGGGTTTAAAATTATCTGCTTCATCTACTACAATTGTACTTTGCACAAGCGCCTTTGCTGTTTTTTCGCCATAAATGTAACAAAGCTGATAATAATTTGAGAATTGGTACGATTTTAATTCTTCAAAATTATTTACTTCACTGTGTTTTAAAGGATTTCCCGCAATATATCCAATAATTTTGTAAAACATCTGTTCGGTAGTTATTATTTTTGCAAAGTATTTATCCCATACCGACCGATAGATACCGGTCAGTTGATTTAGCAGATACGAACTGCCACCATTTATAGTTTGCATTGCTTTTTTAAGTTTCTTACCTTCTAAAAGATGAAATAATATATGATAATGATTTGCAAGAATCCCATATGACAGAACTGGAATTTTTAGGTTTTTTTCTACTTTATTTATTTGATTAAGTAAAATTTGTTTTTTCTCATTTGTATTAAATAGTGTATAATGTTCTCTGGTTGCACACGTTATGAAATAATATGTATTATCTAGATAAAACCGCATATTTTTTGTTTTTGCCGACTAAAGTCGGGTGTAAAATTATTCCCCACTTTAGTGGGCTTGTTTGTTTTTACCGACTAAAGTCGGGTATAAGTAAGTCAGGTGTAAATCTTTTTTCTACGTAGCCGACTAAAGTCGGGTATATAATATCTTTTCTTTCTACCTTGAAATATAGCGGTATCCGCTCACCGGGTGTAAAACTAGCATCTGCAGTTGAGAATTCAGGTGCACCTGTGCGATACAGATTCGGTATTGCTACCTGACCTGATGCACCTTTGTATGCGTCTGATGCGACAATAACATAGAAATACTCATTCCCACCAATCAGCCCTTTGTTATCACCAGATGTATCTTTATCATCATCAGTCCATGACATAACATCTGTAGAAGCCCACAAAACATATGGTCCTGATGCTGAAACTGACGAGCGATAAACATAATAAAACCCGCCTGCAATGACATCAGCAGCTTTGAATGATTCGCTATCAGTTCCCCAGGCACCATATGGTGTCCACATTAACAATATTGAATAAGAAGATGCAGCAGTGGCATACACAGACGACTGTGTAGGTCTGGCTGCGAAGTTGCAATATACATACAAAGTTGCACCGCCACCAAGTTGAGATAATCGTGGCACATATAAAAGCCGTCTGGAATCGCCAGTAGCACCTACATTGCCATACCACGCAGAACCGTGTGATGTGATATTAGCGGTAGATGTTGAGGTTGCCATACCATTAGAGCCGCTTGTAGGGACGGTATCGTAATATGTTGTTCCGACGGTAAGTCCTGAGATTGTGAATGTAGAATATGCGAATAATATAAAATTGTAAGTTGTTCCACCAGCAAGATTTACAGAAAACTCCTGCTCGGTTGAATCATCAGCAGGTGCGGTCATATTTACAGCACGACCTGTTGATGTTAAATTAGACCTGCCTACTTCATCCCATGCGGACACGGTTTGACCTTCCTGGAATGCGATTGTTTTTCGGACATTACGCCATATTGGTTCTGCGCCTTTATTCACTCTTATTTTTACAACTACATACTCGTTAGTCGGGCACGCAGAGACAGTGGCAGAAAATACGCTGTAGCAGTTGCCGTCAATTCCGCCAGCAATTCCCTTAAAGGTATCTGAAGCACGGATAATGTAGTAATATGTGACGCCGTTTTTGAGTGGCGGGGATGTATATGTAAACGAACTACCGGAAACAGTAGCAGTTGCTTGATATTTAGAGAAATCGTTTGTGATTGCTATATCTGTGCAGACATATATCTGGTAGACACCGCCGCAGACAACATCTGCGGCTTTCATTGACTCACCACCACTTGCAGGCACATTACCTGTGTTTTGGGGTGGTGGCCATATCCATGCATTGCCGTAAGGTGCAGACCATACAAGGGTAACCTTTTGATTCCCGGGTATCGCTTGAATATATGTTGGTGCGGTAGGTGTAGATGCAAAATTAGCGAATACATACCAGGTAGCATCATTGTCAAGTGTTGTATCCACATACAAGATTCTGCGAGCATCATTATCTTTGCCTGCGTTACCAAACCAGCCGTATTGATTACCTGTTATAGAAGTTGAACTTTTAGATGTGATAAATTTTGCAGTTGATGGAACTACAGAATAACTATTCCAGGTGCCAGCGTTCCAGACGCAATCGTAGTATACGGTATTAGCTTTAAGCCCGTCTGGTGGTGTTGCGGTTGTTTCTGCAAAGAACAAGAAATTGTAGTACTGCCCTTTAATCAGCGGCACACTAGCGCGATAGGTTTTGTTTGTAGCATCTGCAGTCATATCAAGTTTTCCATTAGTAATATTCGCTCTGTCGGCTGAACTCCAAACTGAAGTTTGTGTTGATGACATTATCGCGAGTTGCAGTTGGATTTTACTACTATCACCCCAAGGCGAACTTGCAAGCCCAATTGTGTATGGCACACCGAAATTAACATAAACAATCTGGTTACTAATCCAGCAGGAAACAACGGTTGCGGTAGAACTTTCAAGTTTTTGGCCACCTGAATCAACTGCACGAATCAGGAATGAGTAAGTATTGCCAAGTGTAAGTCCTTCTACAGTGTATGGCTGGCTGTAAGAGACAGGTGATGCATTTAGCTGTATAGTTGTCTGGCTTGTAAGCCCGTCGTTTCTATAGATATTGTAGCCGAGTAATTCTTCAGCGGTTGTATTTCTATCCCAATAAAGATTCGCTTTTTGATACCCTGCATAAACCAGTGTGCCTGCAATTGCATCCGGATTTTCTTCCCAGTCGTCGTAGTTTGTTGTTGTTGAATATGGGATTGTATATTCACGGTCTGTAGATGCTGTATTAAAGTTCTGTTCTTTGTTATCTAAATCGTTATTATACGAGTATCTGTATCTGATGCTGCTATTAGCGACCATTCCGAGTTGGCGATACCATGTGGTACTATTACTCATTTGTGTAAGGTTTATCGATGTGGTCCAGTCAAGTGGTTCTGTATCACCGATAATCTGGACATTTGTTAATGTGATATTACCCATATCTACTTCAAAAGTGATTGGGAATAAATTCACAGAGAGTTGTGAGGTATACGGTGAACTGTTGCCTGAAGAATCAACTGCTGCGAGTTTGTAATAGTAAGTAGTGCCGGTTGTGATATTAGAATCGGTATAATAAGTAGCGGTTGGGCAGATAAGCGTATAATTCAATTTATTTGTAGTGTCGGGTGTGAAACCTGACACAGTTGATTTATAGATATTATATCCTGCTAAATCACCTTCGTAATTTTGCGACCATTTTACTTTGATTGCAGTCAAGCCATCAGTGCCTGCGCCTACTGCTTCAAGCCCTGTTGGTGTAGAAGGTGCAGATGTATCAGTTGCTCTCGGGTAGTCCGAAATTACAGAAGAATAGCCGGATGTATTGCCTCGTCTATCAGTAGCGGAAACAGAATAGAAATAGGTAACATTATTAGTTAGCCCGAGGTCAACATAATTGATTGCTGCACTTGATACCTGCACATATTTAAGTGTACTATCGGCAGTATTAGAAGTACGGATTGTGTAATAATTCAAATCCGGCTCTGCATTTGCCGTCCATCCAACAGTTAGTTGATTCGGTCCTGCGGTGATTTCAAGCCCTTGTGGTGTTCTTGGTGCTTGGTCATTATAGTATTGCCATTTATCCGCTAATATCATCTCGCCATTGCCTTCATCTTTTATTTCAATATCAGGCACCTGCTCGTTTTCATTCACACTATTTGACTGGTTATATTTGTAAAGTTCACCACGGTTGTGACCTTGTTGAGGCCCGTCAAGGAACAATTGACCACTACTACCCTCCCAAACATTATTACCATTGTGAAGTTTATATTTGTATTCCAAAAATATTGTATCGTCAAACTCAACCTCTTTCTGAAAAACACCGTCTACAACTTCATCCATTGCCAAACCGTTGGGCCAACTGCCATATGTAGCATTCCCGAATGCGAGTGCACCGCCAGTTACAGTAGCAGATGTTATGGTGAGTCCGGAATCCCGCGCATCCAGCCAGAATTTTACTTTTACAGCTCTTGGGATTACAGTAATTTGATTAGATAATGCAGATTTGTTACCGTTCCTATCAACCGCACGGATACGGTAGTAGTATGTAGTTCCATTTTGTATCCGGTCGTAGACATTGTCGTTGCTGTCTAATTGTCCGTCAAGATTGTTATCATAATAAAATGTTTTGAATACCTCAAAAACTGGTTCTGGGAATGAGCCATCGGGTATAGGTTCTGTTGACGAGCGATAGATAAGATACGACTGAAAATCCGATTCTGTATTTGGCTGCCAGGAAAGCATCACTGCTTCACTTCTTGGCTGTGCAGCGAGTGTTGATGGTGCTGATGGTGGTGTATTATCTGTTGTTAATGTAAAATCAACACCATTATTTATGAGTGCGGTTGTGAAATTAACATCTGTGGTTGCGATATTATAGCCATCCGCCCAGCAGCGTATAGTATGACTTCCGGTTAATATCTTTCTTAAATTGCCTGAAATAGAATAATAACCATTCGCATCAGTCATCACAGTCCAGTGTGATTTCTGGTCAATATCAACAACAGCGTTTGCGACAGGTGAGCCACCACTTGTAACGGTGCCTGTGCAGTTTACCCAGTCATAACCACCACGAATCAGAATTCTTCCGTAATGTGATGGCACTACAATTGTAGTTGTGAACTGTCCGGACGCATTCGTTGTATATCCAGCATCGGTAAGCCAGTCCTTATAACTTGTGCTTGCATCACCTGTGCCTATAAGAGCTGGCAGGGTTATATCACCTGCTGACCAGTTCCAGAAGACAATTGCTTTCTGACCCCAGCCAGTTCTTGAACATCCAAGAATATTTGTATCAAACTCGGCAGCATCTGTTCCGTTATACCATCCGCGACCGCCTTCTTGGGGATCGCCGCGCAATGGTGCGAAATTTGCTTTTGCTTGAATTGCTCGCCGGATAGCGGGTCTAACATTAGTCCACGGGTCAACATTAACTCTATCAAACTCCATTAGCCGAACATTGCCGTTGATATCCATTTTTGCTTTTTGTGAGCCATCGTAAGGACCTTCAAGACCGACTTCACCACCATACATAATACTTAAAGGCCCACCGAGTGTGATTGCTGCCATATAACCAACCTGAGAATCATATCCCCAGGAAGCACCATCATCTCCACGAGATCTGCTGATGAATCTTCGTTCATCATGGCTTTCCATAATTGTTGCGTTTATCGCCCACTCGTTTTTCCAATTGATTTCTTCATTATCTAAACTATTTCTACAAACTTGAGAAGTATTCCAGCCATCTGCGTTACTATGTCTATTATTAGCTTCAGCAGCCACACCAACAGTACCCTTGGGCATAGCCCACGAACTGATATAATACTGCCCACCTTCTTTATACCCACCTACTTTCATCTGCTCGCCACCGTGTAGCATCGGCCCGTTATTTCCTGTATAGTTATTGATATCGCCAGCGGTTTCTGGTATCTCAGAAAAGAGGTAGTACTGCGGGTCCCAGCGGTCAGTAAGTTTCCTCAACGCTCTATTAAACTCATATTGTTCAGGTCCGAGACCATTATCCCAGAATTTGGGGTTATCAAAACGGACAGCATCTGTTATTGACATATTCCAGATGAGATTGTTGAGATAAAGTGCGCGTGGTTCTGCATATTCCTGTTTTGTGCCACCGCCAGAGGTAGAAAACTGCTCCGGCTGATAATATGTAGGATGCTTCTTCGCAGTTGGTGAATCAGGTCCACCAACCTGACCCGGTACCCAGTCCATCATTACTTTGATATTATGGTTTCTGAGTGTTTTCATCATCTCAATATATTTGGAAGTACCACCGAACTTACCTTCGTGCTTGTAGATATCGTCAATATTGTAGCCCCAGATACCGCCACCATTTTCATGGAAAGGCCCGAAATAAACCATATTGATTCCCATCTCGTTGAGGTAGTCCACTTTATCTATAACACCCTGGAAATCACCACCGTAATCGTTAGTATCGCCGATATCGTCGTTAGTAGTATCGCCGTTATACCATGCATCCGGGAAAAGCCGATACATAATATAGTCCAGTGCAGAAGGCGGGCAGGGTGAGACACCGTTTGATGCGTTTTCTGGCTCATCCGGGATTGAAGATGTTGTTGATAGTGTAGAAGTAGCAGAACTAACATAGCCAAATGTAGAAAATGTGATTGCGAGATAATGGTCAACAATCCTGCCTTCAACTTCATTCCAAGTAGCAGGTCCTGATGAACTTACTACATCTACTATATTAGAATTTGTTGCAGGTGACCAGTTGCCGATAGCGTCACCATCATTCCAGAATGTTGCAACTGTGAAGTTAACCGTTTTGCCTAAAAATTTGCTACTGCCACCTAATTTTGATAATGGCATTGCAACTTCATAAAAGTAGCCGCTGTTATTTTCTGTATACTTTCCATACTGGCGGTTAGTGAATAAATTATCTTCTACACGAAACTGGTCGTTACCTGTTACAATCTCACATAGATATTCCCAGGAAACATATTTTGAGACATAACTGTCCTCGTATTTATCACCACGACCACGGAAGACGCGTTCTGCAGAGATGTTACCATTGTCAATTAAAATTTGTACAAAATTCCTGCCATCAAAAACAGGCGAACTACCACCGGTATTACTGGAAGCAAAAAGCACATACATATAAAGATTATATTCATCACAAGTAATTGAAAATGTAGCGATATCCAGTTGTGTATAATTTGGCTGGTTATCATCTGCACCACGCTCGTCAGTAGTTGTATCAATCCAGACCGCCTCACGCCAGTTTCCTGCACCTTGATAGGTAGTTATAAAGTTATATGTTGATAGGTTAAAAGTTGACCAATCGGCAAGCGAGCCGTCAACCGTTTTTGCATTCACATAGATACCGTCTGAAGCAGTCCAACTACCTGTGATGGCTTCGTCATTTGTGGCACGGACACGCGCATAATGATATTTTCCACGCACTAAACCCGTTGCGGTATATGTAGAAACAGTTGATGAAAGCGCTGCAGAAGATGAGTAGAATGAAAAATTTATATCTGTTGAGACCTCAATCTCGTATTTGGTGATATTCCCACCATCAGGTATAAATGGCCAATCCCAGGTGACAGTACCATCTGCATCTTCAATACCATCAATAAGCCCGTAATTGTTTGTATTTGTAGAAGAACGGTTATCATAGACCACGCTTACCTTTACTTTTTCAGAGGCAGTCGGTTGCGGACAGGCGTTTACTATCGTAGAAGTAATAGAGTTCAACACATAACTTATAAGCCCGGGGTCTGTATCACCTTTATCAAAAGTAACTATCCGGTAGTAGTAGGTTGTATGGATAGCGAGTCCTGTTGATATATGAACATCAGTAGGATGAGTAACGGTATCTACCAAAATAACATTCAGTGTTGTTGTGCTTGTGAATGTAAATGTAGCACGAAAAATATGGTAATACGAAATATCATCAATATATAGAGGGACAGGTTTTTCCCAGGACAGATTGATAGTTGTTGAGGAGTTGGAAATTGCAGAAAGTGAAGGTGGTGGATTAGGATTTAAGTCCAAAGCATAATTTCGGTTGGCTGTATTGACACCGACTGTTGACCATGATGCTGTATTCCCGGCGGTATCTATCGTTTCAATTGCGAAATAATAAGTTGTGCCTGGATTTAAACCAGTCATTGTGAATACCTGTTCTTGTTGTGCTATTATAGAACTACTTACATACCGTTCATATGTAGGATATGGTGGGGAGTCAAAATTTGTAATATTTTCTGTTCTTGTAGACCATTTGATATGGTATTGACCTGAGAAATCGCCAACTGCACCATCGCTACCGGGTGCAGTCCATTTGAGTAATATATCACCATCGTATTGTGTGCCTGTGAGTGCGGTAAGATTTGAGATAGCATCCGGTGGCTTGTTATCAAAGGCGAATTTTGCGACACCGCCCTGACCGAGTGTTGTATTTGTGGACGATGTGGCACCTTGACTGTCTTCTGCCCAGCATCGCCACCAGTATGTTGCTTTATCGGTTAGTGTAGTCCACAGGTATCCTGTAGTCCCTTGCGATAGATATGCAGATGTTGTACAGAAAAATGGCTGTGACCAGTCAGCAGAACTTCCACTTGTGACTGAAGTCACGTGTAGATAAAACTTTACAGTATCACCTGCTTGCGGGTCTTGAAGTGTGAATGACGAAATGATTAATGACGAATTTGTCCATTGCATTGAGGCTAAAGCCTCACTCCCAGCAAGTTGAGTAAGTCCTGAAATTGTCGGCGGGTTATTCGGGAATATCCAGTTAAAGTTGTTCCCGGAATCAGTAGAATAGTTAGCGGTAACCGTTTTTATACAGGCAGATGAGTCCTTAACATCTACATAATCAACCGATTGAGCGCTGTTTGGGAATTGAATATACCATAAAGAAGCGTCAACTGTTGACCGCAGTTTTATCAAATTACCCGAAGCACCTGTTAGTGTGAATATATTTGTTACCGTCTGGGTTGACTTTTCGGTAAATTGCAATTCTTTTGCTGAGGTTTCGCAACGAAAACAGTAAAAAGTGGTATTGCCTGTAAGTGTGCTTGTATATGTTGTATAAAATGTAATGGTTGAGGTGCCGAAATCAAAAATACCGGTATCATTTTTGGTCCAGTTTCTGCCTATATTGATAACACCACCGCTTGCTACGAACACTGCACCTGCATCAATTGCAACATCGCTTGAAATATCAACAGTTGTGAAATCAGAAAGCGTAGCCGTCCCCGCAGTTATAGTAAATGACCCATAAAGGTAAGAAATACCTATTACAATGTAGACGGCAATTAAATGCCGTATTAAATTATAAATTTTTCTATAGGGATTTGTATCCATAATCTTTTTTCACCGTAATACTGGTGATAACTTGAAAATTCATAATCTTTAGGGTGGTCAACAATCCCTGCTTTGACGGGATTCCAATGCATATATTCTATTTTTTCACGAACTTGTTTTGGGTCTCGTAATGCAGTGTCATAAAAACTTTCCTGCCATACAGGTTTGTATGAAAACCCTCTATAATCCCATTTCAGGTAGTCGGCGTTTAAACGCCGACTACCTGTGGGTTGGTTTTTTTGATACCATTCGTTGTATTTACGGGCAAAATTGCCTTTGATTTGCTTCATAATAACAGATAGATTATATTTCTCGCTTAAAATCTGCAACAACATATGTAAATGGTCTGGCATAATCACATATCCCAGAAGGTAAAAATTAAGCATAAACTTATGATACCCAATACATAATAACAGAAATCTTGCAGAAACTTCATCATTAAAAATTTTCACACGATTTATAGTATTAGTTGTTACAAAATGAACCGCACCTTTTTCCAAAAACCTGTGAATTTTGCCCATATATTTATCTCCTTCCGTAGACGGCAATTAATTGCCGTCTACCTTGTGTTACTTTTGACACTTCAGTGCCGGTTCTGATTCGGTTTTAACCGAAACTAAAGTTTCGTAGAAAAAGTTGACTCTATTATTTTACATAATATTTTGATAGCAGGTTTTCTATCTGTGGCTGAATTGTTTCTAAAACTTCTTTGGCTGGTTTTTTACCCTGCCAGACCCAATCAATCTCTCTGCCTAATAACTCATTTATTTCAACCCAGTATGGATTTGTCGGTGTCGGTTGAGCATATTTTATTGAATCAAGATAAACCTTTGCATCTATCGGCTGAGTAATCACTTTCGCTTTCAGGAAACGGTCTGACTTTGCAACTGATTTCAAAGACGGTATAGCATGACCTGCTTCTGCAACCAATTCCTGCCCTTCTTTACTCATCAAGTACTTTATAAGTTGCCATGCCTCTTCTTTATGTTTGGATTCGTTTGCGATACCGTAGCAGACAACAAAAAGCGTAGCAGCCCGTTTTTTGTTATACGGCAGTGGTGCGATATCCCACTTAAAATCTTTTATATGCCTGAATTGCATACACATCCATCTACCGTAAGTGCACATAGCCACTTTGCCAGTCATAAACATATCCGCAGTACCAAAATCAGTTGTCACAGTTGGTCTCGGTGCGACATTATGTTTCCAGACCAAATCCGCAAGGAACTGGACTGCTTCTGAATTTCTATCAATATACTCAGGTGAGCCGAGCAGCCATTTCTTTTTATCATCGCTCATTATTTTTCCATCATTCTGCCAAACCCAAGGTGCCCATTCTTGAAACCATGTCTCTAATACAAACCCGTACTGGTCTATTTTACCATCGTTATTAAAATCAACAGTCAGTTTTTTTGCAGCATCTAAAAAATCAGCCCATTTCCACCCACCCTTCTTATTCGGATATTTTACCCCCATTTTATCAAACATATCTTTGTTGTAATACAAAACTAACGGTGTAAAGTCCTTTGCAATCCCGTAATACTTTCCATCGTATTCAAAACATTTCATCAGTTCCGGATAAAAATCGTTAAGGTTAAACTCCTGCTTATCTCGTTCAAGATATGGATTGAGGTCTAAAAGCACACCGCGGGTTGCGAATGATGGGAATGTCTCAAGCCCGACATACATAACATCCGGCGGTGTATGTGCAGCGAACATCGTTTTTAGTTTATCGTCGTAATTTTGTGGGGTATGCAGTATTTTTATCTTGATTTTAGGGAACTTTTCTTCAAATTGTTTCAAGTACTCGGTTACCGTTTTTAATTCATCCGGCTCACCCCACATCATATATTCAAGTTCTACCTCGCCTTCTTTTAACTTCCCATCTTTTTTCCTGCAACCGGTAAAGCAGGTAGATAGGTAGATAGGTAGATAGGTAGATAGGAAAACCAAACCTAACCACCTAACCACCTGACCACCAAACCATCTATTCACTTGACCACTTAACCACTTGAAGTCAACAAACCACTTAGCCACTTTTTGCATAATCCCCCCTACTTAAGTCCTGTTAAGGCGATACCTTTAACAAAAAATCGTTGGTTGAATATATAAACCAACAGCACTGGCAGAAGCACAATCACACTTGCAGCCATAAGGAGCGTCCAGTCGGTATAATACATTCCCTGAAACGATGCCAGCCCGACTGGTAGTGTCATTTTTGTTTTTGTTTTTATCACAATCAATGGCCACATAAAATCATTCCAGGTGCCCATAAATGTGAATGTTGCCAGTGTTGCTAATGCCGGTTTTGATAAAGGCATGATTATCTGACACCAGATTCTGAATTTGCTCGCACCGTCAATCACTGCCGCCTCTTCTAATTCTTTCGGGATAGACAGAAAAAACTGCCTTAACATAAAAGTTCCATATGCGGTAAAAAGCCCCGGTAGTATCAGTGCTTGTATAGAATCAATCAGTTGCAATTTTGTGATTAAGATAAAAACCGGTATCATTGTTACTGGGAATGGTATCATCATTGTAGCGAGATAGCCTAAAAATATTTTATCTCTGCCTTTGAAACTCAGCCGCGCAAACGCATATGCAGCAAGCGATGATGTGAGCACCTGCCCGATTGTAACGCATAAAGAGACAAGAATAGAATTCAGGAAGAACCTGCCAAACGGAACCGCATTCCATGCATCAACATAATTTCGCCATCGGACAGGCACAGGCAGCCATTTTGGCGGATATACAAACACTGCACCGGGCTCTTTTAACGATGTAGAGAGCATCCACAGAAACGGTGCGAGCATTACAACTGCGCCAAATATCAGTATTGAATAAGTAATAATTTTTTTTACCATATTTTTGAACGCAGATTACGCAGATTGCACACAGATATACGCAGACACCGTTCCCGTCCCGTATGTGTCATTCCCGCGAAAGCGGGAATCTACGGGATAAACTCCAGCGGGAATCTACAATTATGGATTCCCAATAGAGACACTCGGGAATGACACTTCGTGTCATCTGTGTTCATCTGTGTTTATCTGTGGTTTCATTTTTTTAATATGTTAGTTCTCTGAATTTGGCAGTATATTTCCATTGAAGAATAGTAGCGCCAAAAATCAGCGCAAAAAGTGCCCAAGAGATTGCCGATGCATAACCCATATGGAACCACTGGAATGCATTATTATAGATGTAATAAACGATTGTCGTGGTTGAGCCACCGGGTCCGCCACCTGTCATCATAAATATCTCGCCAAATGTTTGGAAGACACCAATTACGCTCATAATGATAATAAAGAAATGTGTTGGTGAAAGCAATGGAAAAGTGATATGCCAGAATTTATTCCAAATGTCTGCGCCATCCACTTCTGCAGCTTCGTATAAAAAATCCGGAATGCCTTGAAGTGCTGCTAAATAAAGCAGCATATTATATCCTGCACCTTTCCAGATATTCATCAAAATAATTGCTGGTTTAGCCCAAGTTGTTGAAGAAAGCCATGCAGGACCGTTTATGCCAACCATTTTTAACAGCCCGTTCAAGAGCCCGAAATCAGGATTATAAATCCATCGCCAGAGCAGTGCGCAGGCGACAAATGACGAGACAACTGGCATAAAATAAACAGTTCTGAAAAATACGATTCCTTTGATTTTCTGATTCATCATTATTGCAAAAAGTAAAGAGACCGCCATTCCAACAGGTATTCCAAGCATAAAGAACAGTGTGTTCAACAGATATTTCCAGAAATAAGTGTCTTTGACCAGTTTCACAAAATTAGCGACACCGACGAAAACAGGTGTACTGAACAGATCCCATTCAAAAAAACTTAAGACCAGCGATGCGAAAACTGGCAAAAAAACAAATACCAGAAAGCCCAAGATATTTGGTAAAAGAAACGCATAGCCCGTAAGGTTTTCTTTTATTGTTTTTTTCATCTAATTTTAACCACAGAGAACACTGAGAACACAGATGACACGAAGTGTCATTCCCGAGTGTCTCTATCGGGAATCCATAATTGTAGATTCCCGCTGGAGTTTATCCCGTAGATTCCCGCTTTCGCGGGAATGACACATACGGGACGGGAACGGCGTCTGCGTATATCTGCGTTCATCTGCGGTTTCATTGTATTGTTTCTATTATTAAAACACCGTAAGTTTCAAGTTTCGGCAGTAGTGTCCGAATATATCCGTCTTTTAACTCCCAATCTAATGATTTAGGTATTAGTAATTCCTCGTAATCCGGCGTTCCATAATAGACCGCGACTGGTTTTTTGTTTTTAGGCAGAGTATAAGCAATTTCGTAGTTTTCTAATGTATTCGGTGTGGCAACTTTTTGATTCCATTCACTGTTGTTGCCGTTATGCAAAATACTTACCACGATATATCTATTTGATAAAAATTCTCTTGTAATACAATCCGGTAGTTCAAAATCTGACTTCAGGTTATTCACATTTTTGCCGTGTGTGATTCTGTATAGCAGTGTATCAAAAGTATAATAATTTTTTAAGATACCAAAATTGTCGTCGGGCATTGCGACATTATCAGGATAATAAAGCGTATTCAACGCATGCATTCGGTTGTTTTGTTCGTCAGGCTCGCCGGCAACCATAACGGAGCCGCCGCCGGTCATTGCAGCACCGAGTAAGTATTTCAGACATTCTTTTGAGAATATTTTTGGACTGCCCACAGTATCCGCTGGATAGAGTTTGATTACTACCCGCTGATTTTTAGCCACACGGTTTTTATAGCAGATATCAACTAAATCTTCTAAGCCGCTTTTATAACCCGCCCAATTCTCTATGAATAGGAAATCCACTATATTACACATTTGCTCTATACCGTATTCGTTGACACAATTAAACGATACAACAGAATCAGGTTTAATTTTATGTGCTATTTTACGAACAGCATTCACAAAAGTCATAATAATTGTGCTCAACAGTTCACCATTATATTTACTACTTGCACTATAGTATCGTTCGTTTTTGGAATGACCGTAAGAATCAATCTCAAAACCATCAAATGAAACCAAATCATCAGCAGAATTATCCATCGTTTTTCTGAACTGTTCCATAATGTAAGAATACCATTTAGTATCCTGTGCGATTGCCATCAGATAAAACCAGATATCCTTGTTTTGGTTTTTGGCGTCAAGTTCTGTTGTGATACTACCATTAAAAACTTTCGGGTTGCCTTTTTCATCAGTCATTGGATACGGGTATTTTTCATAAATAGATTTAGAAGCCGAATATGCAGCAACATATGCAACAGACAGGATATTTCGGTCTCGTGCAGAATCAATTTTTTGCTGAATATCGTCGGCTAAAATCGTTATACCGAATGGCTCAGATTTATACATTTTTTCTTTAGGTGCGTAATAACCGTGTGCTGGAAAATAATCGTAATACTCAATCGCATTGATATGCAGTTGTGCAAAATAGTCGGTTTTCTTCTTGTAGTCAGCGCCGATTTTATCCCAGTTTGCATAGAAGCCGTATCTTAAATCATCAGAAATATTTTTTACTATTGAAATAACTTCATATTCTCTATCTATAACTTTTTCTTTTTCTTTTAATTCAAACTCAAAAATATAACCGTCTTCACTGTAACTTTTTGTTTGGATTTCAAATGTTATAGATTTCTCTATTTTTTTTGTTTCTTTTTGTGCTAATACTTGGTTGTCAAACTTTTTAACATAAAACACAAGTGTAGTATCTTTTTTTTTACTCTCTATATTTTCTATATCTACAGTAACTTTCGTTTCTTCATTTGGTTTTATCCAGATTTTATGCAGGACTATTTTTTTTATATAAATGCTATCCAAATTTTTTTTGATTTTTTCAACAATTAACGGTTTTAGAATCCGACCTTCAACCAAGAGCCGTTTTTTAGTTACCGTTACAAGTTCGCTGAAATTAACCACTGAATTCCCATCATTATCTTTCTTAAAAGAGCCGGCTAAATATACTTTATGTGCATTCTTTGCGTCAAATGTGAACAGTACACCATCCTCAACCACTTTCGGTGCAGATGCAGTTGCATAAAGGCAGGTAGAAAGATAGAGAGATAGAAAGATAGAAAAATAGAAAGATAGAAAGGAAAATCTATTACCTAACCATCTTTCCATCTTTCCATCTTTCCATCTAGTAGTTATATAGGTGTGCATATTTTTTCATACTGACTTTAGTTTCGGTTAGAACCGCTCCAATTTATCGGAGCGTAGAAAAGTAGTCTTCCTGTAGTGTGGCATGAAGGCCACACTACATGACTACGAAAACACGAAAACACGAAACTTTTTGATAGTTTTTTTTCGGACTTTCGTGATTTCGTGGTTAAGATAGCCCTCGCTTCGCTCGGAATTCTCCAAGACATCATAAATCAGACCCGCCCTTATTTCCTATTAGAAGCATCCCCATTCCCGTTATTTGCTCCGTCCCTTTTTGGCGCGTCCCTTTAGGGCGATTTTCATCCGTCCCCATTTCAGTCCAGCGTCGGCTACTTTCTCTCAGAATAACAATTTTTTTTCTACGGGCCACATGGGAACCAGAATGCAGAGAAATTTGATTCAGAGAGATTCATATTTCCCCAGTGCTGGTCCTGTACCTTCACAGTGAGGGTTCCCGTCTGCGTGACCCTTTTCACGCCGACGCAAGTCACAAGCCAAGACCAACCAGTATAATTTGCTGCCTGTAACTGTCCTCCACTATAACCCATAACGTTCCAAGAAAGACCGCAACCATTTCCAAGTATTTGCCATTCAAATTTTGGGTAACCACTATCTGTACGGCAGCAACTCGTAGTGAAAACTGCATATATCATAGCAGGTTGTTGCGTTATGTTCAGTGTTCCATAAAATGGCACAGTATCAGTCCACGTACGCTCAGCAAGTCCACTCGTATTAGCAACATAGACAAAAGTTGAGGTGATGATTAAATCTTCATTTTTTACTGTTAAGTCCTTTAAGCCACCTGCGGGGAGACTTATCCCTGAACTGGTTATGATAGAGTAAGTTCCTGTTGCAGTGAAGGAAGCGCTTGCTGCAACAATCTCATATGTCACAGAACTCCTTGATACGCTTGACAATCCTGTAATTGATTCTGTTGCTGCTTTTACACCATATTTTGTATGAATATTACCGTCGGATGTTATGGAACTTACAACAACATCGGCAGAATCCCGCACCTGGAAACTGGTAGAACCGTCTGCGGAGTTCAGTTTCACTTTCATATCCTGTCCATAAAGGCAGGTAGAAAGGTGGAAAGGTAGAAAGGTAAAAAGTAAAACCCAAAACCGAGATTGCCACGCTAACGCTCGCAATGACATCCGTTTCCAATTCCAGTTCCAATTTCTACCAATCTGCAATCTGCAATCTGCAATCTGCAATTTTTTCATTGGCTTCCTCCGTTAATCTTCAAACTTATAGCCGGTTTTGCTGATTGTTTGTATTATTTTCCCGTCATCGTTCAATTTTTTTCTCAATTGCTGAATATGGACATCTACGGTTCGTGTTGTCCCGAAATAACTGTAATCCCAGACCGCTTGAAGTATCGTATTTCTGTCTAATGCTGCACCGTTTTTTTTCATCAGATAGACCAGCAGTTCGTATTCTTTCGGTGTTAACTTCACTTCTTTTTCACGCATATAAACCGTTTTACTTTTCAGGTTCACTTTTATATTTTTTGACGAGATAAACTCCTGTTCTTCATATCTATACCCCCCTCCGCTTGTCCGTCTCAAAATCGCTTTTACTCTCGCTATTAGTACATCAATATCAAACGGTTTTGCAATATAATCATCCGCACCTGATGAAAGCCCTGTAACTATTGATTGTGTATCTGTAAATTTTGCAGACATCAGGATAATCGGTATATTTTTTGTTTTGTTATCTTTTTTAAGAATCCGTGTGAGTTCAAATCCGTTTATACCTGGCAGCATCAAATCCAGAATCACAAGTGCCGGGCTGACCGCTTCAATTTTTTCCATTGCACTATCCGCACCTCTTGCTGTAATAACAGAAAACCCGGAAATCTCTAAAGTATCTTTCACAAGTTCTAAAATTTCTTTATCATCGTCAACAACCAGTATTTTTTCTTTCATTGTTCACTTCGTTCACACGCGAATGAAAACCGAATGTTAACCGAATTGAACCGAATATTCGCTTATATTTGGTGTTTTTATTCGGTGCATTTATTCGGGTTCTTACAGCGGGCAAGAACAGTTTTTATCCGTGCGATTAACTCTTTCGGCTCAAACGGTTTTGTGATATAATCATCTGCACCAAGTTCAAGCCCTTTTAGTTGGTCTTCTTTTCGGCGCCTTACCGTCAGCATTATTATTGGCAATTTTTTTAATTGTTCATCCGCACGGATTCGCTGACAGAGCGTATAGCCACCAACCCTAGGCAGATTTATATCAAGCAATAGCAAGTCAGTCAGATTTTTTTTGATAATCTTAAAACCTTCCTCAGCATCACCAACACTTACAACTTCAAACTCCTTAGAACATATTTTTTCTACAAGGTCTCTGAAATCTTTTTCATCGTCAATAACTAATATCTTTTTCATAGTCGCTACGCTCCTTAATCACGAATAGCAACCGAATGTAAACCAAATGGACCCGAATATTCGGTAGTATTCGGTGTTTCTATTCGGTGCCGTTATTTGGGTTTACAGGTAGTGTAAAATAGAATGTTGTGCCTTTATTTAATTCGCTCTCTACCCATACTTTTCCATTATGCTCTTCAATTATTCCTTTAACAATTGAGAGTCCAAGCCCTGTTCCTTTAGGTCCTTTTAGTTCATCTACGGTTCCTTTTACCTGATGGAACTTATCAAAAATTTTTGCTAACTGGTCACTGGGGATACCGATACCGGTATCTGCCACTGCAACTTCGATGCAGGATGCAAGATGCAAGATGCCAGTAGAATCAACTTCTTTGCCTTTACTTGCCTCTTGCCTCTTGCCTCTTGCTTCTATCTGTATTTTTCCGCCTTCCTGTGTGAACTTTATTGCATTTGAAATAAGATTGATAAAAACCTGTTTAAGTCGTTCACTATTCGCGATAACATCAGGCAACTTTTCTGGTAATTTATTTTCTAATTTTAGGTTTTTATCTTCTGTCTGCACTTTAAAAAGCGAGACAACATCTTCAACAACAGTATTTAATTTTACCACTTTTTTTTCGGATATTTCCCCACCCTTCTGTTCAATTTTAGAAACATCTAAAAGGTCGTCAATAAATTTTGATAATCGTGCAGTATTATTTTTTATTTTTGCAAGATTTTCGTAGTTAAGTTCTTCTTTATCTTCAAGCATAAGATTGATATAACTCTCTATTGCAGCCAGTGGAGACCGCAGTTCATGTGATACATTAGAGATAAAATCCGATTTTAGATGGTCCAGATACTTTAGTGATACAGCCATTTTATTAAATTCATTTGCCAAATCGCCTATTTCATCTTTTGTCAGAACATCTGCTTTGGTCTCTAAATTACCATCTGCGATAGCGCGAACTTCGGTTACCAGTTTTTTTACAGGTTTTGATAATTTTGCTGCAAACATAACCGAAATTATTATTCCAAAAACCAGAACAAGCAATGAAGTGAGCAGAACCTGAAATCCGATTTTTTTTATATTTTCATCAGTCAATTTTTTTAGTACTTCTGCAGAGAAATCAATACAAACAAATCCAATTTTTTTATTGCCTGATATAACATCATTACTGATTCTTATAGAATTATCTTTTTTATCAGGCAGTTTCTTTTTTCTTAGCAAATCCGCATTGGTTGTTGCGATAATTGTGCCTAATTTATTTATAAGATAGCCATTTTCAAACCCGAGTGCTGTTTTTTTTAATGCCTTCAAATAATTCAGTGCCAGCAAATCATCTTTTGCAATTATTGCCTCTCTGGCAACTGCAGAAAACTGCGAAATCGTTTTTGTTAGTTCCTGGTTCTGGTTTTCAACAAGCAGTTTTTTTTCTATCAGAAAAATAGAATAACTGACTGCAATGACGCAGACAACTATAAGTAAAACCGCAAAAATAGAGAATTTTGTCTTGATTCGCATATAAGAATCGCAGATGACACAAAATCTGCCCCCGAATGACTCTATCGGAGGTGTCATTCCCAAATGGTTCTATTGGGAATCCATTAAAGGAGTAGAACCTGTCCACGTGAAAACAAGGATTCCCGACAGGGGCATTCGGGAATGACAAATCAGCGGGAATCCGCGTTGTTTATCAGCGGCAATCAGCGTATTTCTGTTTTTGCTTTTTCTAACGCATTCTTTATTTTATCATTTTCTGTATCAATTTCAAGTGCTTTCTGCCAATAAGATATTGCCTGTTTTACATTACCTTTAGTGTACTCTTTGAGCCCTTTGTAATAAAGTTCCGCGGTTAATTCTTCTATTTTTAGTTTTGATTGTTTTATTAACCGAATTGATTGTTGATGGTCTGGCTGGAATTTCAGGATTTCGTTAAATTCGGCTATTGCATTTCTGTATTCACCTTTCTGATAATAATCCAGCCCTTTATCGTAGTATTGTTTCATAATTTTTTTCTTATCAAGTTCAACTTCTATTTTTTCTGTTTGTTGCGGTTCTTGTTGTGGTTCTTTCTCGGGCGCTATTTTTGACTCTTTAAGTTTGATATTTTCGGCTTGAACTTTTTGTATTGATTCTTCAAGTTTTAAGATTTCGTCAGTCAGTCGGTCAATTTCTTTTTTAGCTTCTGAGAGTTCGTCTTTAGGCTGAGGTCCAAATTTAAGTCCGATAGATAGCCGATGTGTACCGTATATTTCTTTCAAACCTGAAAATGGATACGAAACTGCATAATCAATCAAGAATCTTTCTGCAAACTTATAACCGAAACCGAGATTAAGATTCCGTAATTCATCAGTTCCGAATTCAAAACCTGACCTGAGTGCAAACTCACCAAATAGTTTTTCGCCACCAAGTATAACTCCGTATTTTTTATCTTTGTAAAATGTTTCAAGCCCGAGATTCAGGTTTTTGATTTTATATGCGGTAGCAAATTTAACGAGTAGTGGAACAATATCTTTATTGCCGAGACCTACATCGGGTTGATTAACATCTTTTACAACAACTGCAAAACTCAAATTTGCAGAATTGTACAAAATTGAAATATCACCGCTGACCGTGTTTTGTAAATAGCCATTTTTCTTAAACATATCATAATTGATTGTATAAATATCCTGTCCGTATTTTCTTGTAAGATATTTCAGTGTAGTTCCGAGAGATATTCTTTCAATAACATCTCTTCCATATGACAACAGAATCGTATTTTCAGAATAATAACCTGATAGCCCGAAATTGAGCCAGCCGAGTCCAAATGTGCCGAAATGTGATGGATAGACAAACCCAACAGATGTATCAGATAGAGCAGACTCATCAGGCCCGTTTAAGCCCCAGTAAAGTTTGCCATAGCAGGATGAAAGTTCAGGATACAATACATTTGTAAGCCCTGCAGAGTTATAAAAAATTGCATTTGCATCGTCAGCGATTGCAGTATATGCGCCGATAGAAATTGGCCGTGCACCAGTGCCAGTATCTTCAAATGCCCCATAAAGACAAGAAGCAAGAGGCAAGAAGTAAGAAAAAAGAAGCAAAAATTTTCTGACTTCTGACTTCTGACTTCTGACTTCTGACTTCTGGTTTATATTCATTTCACTACCACCACAGTGCCGTTTATTACTTTTTTATCACATTCAAGTTGGTAGATATACACGCCACCGGAAACAACTTTATCGTCGGTATCTTTACCATACCAATAAATTTCTGTATCGGTTGTTGAGTCACTAAAAATCTCTCTACCTTTAATATCAAATATTCTTAATGTTACTCGTTTCTCGGAATCATTTTCAAAACAGAATTTCATTCTATTATATGTATCATTTGTTTCATATGGTGCGAATATCTTTTTCGGATACATTCGTAAATCGCCAAACCCAATAGTTCTTAATGTTTTTCTCAACTTGTACTTACTCAAATGAGTAACTTTTGCTGTGATTGATTTCTCATTAGCATTCACAACACCACCAAGTTTTTCCCATTCAACACCGTTGTGATAGAATATAGAAAGCCAGCTTTTTGCTTCTGAAATTGGCAAGCCTACTTTTTCAATATAATCATCATTATTCAAATCATAGAAAAATGTTATTTCTATTTTCTGCTGAACAAACCTGAAATCATCTATTTTTTCACCAGTTGTTGATTTTTGTGGCTGGAAGTCATATACATAGATATCCCGTTCATCATCGTCCTGTAATTTCTGCATATTTATCACAATATCGTCGGTATATTTCCCATCTTTATAGAGCACAGCTGATACATCCTGTGGAATTTTTACAAATGCGACTATTTTACCATTTTCTTTCGTAACTGCCGAAAGCGCTGCAGTGTTGTCAATATATACTGAATCAGCGCTTTCGTTGTCACTGGTGTCAACTGCAGTAATTTTGTAATAATTGAATGAAAAGGTAGAAGGTAGAAGGTAGAAGGTAGACGATGATGGAACATCAGTTGCCACTTTCCAAGGCCCTTCCAGTATATTAGAATAATAAATTTTATATTTCGCTAAATCGGTACAAGTTGTTCCATCGGTATTTTTTGTAACTTCTGACCAAATAATTTTTGCAAGTTGCTCGGCAATTAATTCCCCCCTTACACCGCAAGGTGGTTTCGGTGGTGTAGTATCAGCCGATTTTGTTCTTGTAGAAACCGTTATATCAAATGCAGTTGCGATACCATTTTCGTTAATTGCCTGAACCTTATACCAATAAGAGGTTAGAGGTGAGAGGTTAGAGGACAGATAAGAAGTAAAGACGCCAGAATCAAGAAGTGAGAAGGAACTGCCATTGGTTGACCGATAAACCCCATAACTCGTATAATTCGGATTACTATTGTTTGACCACATCAGCGTAATCGTATTTGTTGTTATCTGCGTAATCTGCGTTCCTGACGGTGGATTAGCAAGTGTATAGGTTGAGACGGTAACAGATGCACTGCTACCTGAAATATTCCAACTTTCTACATATGCAGAATATGATGTGTTTGGTGTGAGGTTCGTGGTTGTCGTAGAGATTGTATTTGCTGGTAGTTCTTGAATCCCAACACCGATAACCGATAACCGATAGCCGTCTTCATTTGTTGCGTTATCAGTCCAGGTCCAAGTTATTGATGAAACCGTCACTGAAGTGGCGTAGAAATTAGATGGTGTAGCGGGTGGAAGTAACCCTACAGTTGAGACAATCTCATGAGTTAATGTATCATTACCTGCAGAATGCCAGTTATCTTCTGTGCCTTGGCCATTCTGGTTTTTAACTGTGAGCCGAAATGTTGAAGTCTGCCCTGAAGTTGCAGATGTTGACACATTAACCCCAACTATGAAATAATATGTAGTATCGGGCAGGAGCAACCCTGTAGAACTTATAGTTGTTTCATTTTCTTGATGTGTGCCGTCTTGGTTGTCGTCGGCATAAATTCGGTGTTGCCAGTTCTGACCTGCAATAGTTGCAACTGCAACTGTGAAACTATCTGAACCATTTGCATAATTTCTAATCTGATATGGATAATAAACAGTTGCTCCGGGCATCAGGTTCTGTTGACTGGCTGGTGTTGAAACCCATATCATAGCATAGCCGGTAGTAACGGTAACTGAAACAGGTAATGGTGATATACCATTAGGTGAAGAATGCCATGTTACAATCGTATCGCCGGGTGTATCAACCATGCCAATGGTTCCTGAATCACCACCGTTTGTAATCACCGTTCCCGGAGTTACACCAGCAGAATAGAGTATTACCGGTAAAACGAGTAGTGAAATGGCTATTGATAATAAGCGTGGTATCCTATACATAATCCAATTTTATTATTCTTGCCTGACTGGTAGTCGGCAATTAATTGCCGACTACCTTTTATACCTTTTAATTTATCTGGACCTTAAACTTCACTGTCTTACTGCTACTTGCATTGATAGTGCCGATATTAACAGTAATCGCATCCGCAGTGGTAACATTGTAATCTGCCTCATCACCATCATTAGCATTCGTCTTATTCACGCCGTCAAGTTGAACACCATAACCCGCTGCATAACTGTCCGCATTGAATGTTGCATTTGCAGGTATCTTGTCTTTCACAACAACATTACTTGCTGCACCTGTGCCGTTATTAGTTACAACAATTGTATATTCTACAAGTTCACCGGGTCTGGCAGACGCAACATCTGTTGATTTTGTAATAGTAAGCACTGCAACCGAACAGATAGTAATCGTATCATCTGTGCGTGTATCATCTCCAGCGGCTGGCCAGTTATCTTCTGTGCCGTCACCGTTTTTATCCTTAACAGTAAGCCGAACAGTTGTTGAAGAGCCATCTACTGCTGTGGATGGTACAGGAACCGCTACAAAAAAGTAATACGATGTATTTGTAAAAAATTGGCTTGTATTGGTAACTGTATTCGTTTCACCATTCTGATGGACACCATCATTCGCAGTTCCGCCACCTGCACCATCATCCGCATAGATAATTGGTAGCCATTCCTGCTGACCTGTTACAGGAACAGATGCCGCAGCCAGTGTAAATGTATCAGTTGAATTCGCGATATTACAGATGGTATATGCAAAATATGCAGTAGCGCCTGCCAATACCGTCTGGTCATTAGGTGTTGGAAGATTCGCAATCGCATAACCTGTTGATACAATTACAGTGACTGCGGTTGGACTGATTCCGTTTGCAGGACCGTTTGTATAAGTCACAATCGTATCACCTGCTGTATCAACCGTTCCGGCAGTTCCTGTATCGCCACCATTTGAGACAACCGTGCCTGCCTGTGTCCCATGTGCATTTCCAAGACCCGCGAACCCTAATACACCAAAAACCAACAATGTTACTATCAACAATACCTTTTTCATTTCAGTTTCCTCCGTCCCTATTTTTTTTATTGAATTTTAATATCAAATTTTACTGTCTGTCCTGTTATTCCAGCGTTTATTGTTCCAAGGTTAACATTAACAATTCCTGAACTATAATCCGCTTCGTCACCGTCAACAGCATCCGTTTTACTAATACCATTCAAACGGATACTACCGGACTGATATTCACAATTCTGTGGTATCTTATCTTTTACAACTACATCTGTTGCCGGAATACTTCCGGTATTTCCGAGTGTGATTGTATAAGTTATCGTCTCACCGGGCAGTGCAGAATCAACCGATTTTGTTTTATCAACTGTAAGGTTTAAATATGCTCGTATTCCGAGTACCTGTGCAGATGCATCTGACCAATTATCAGCGATTTCATCTCTTGTTTTTATCCAGAAGTAATATGTATTTGAGGAAGTAAGCCCTGTAATAATTCTTGACTCTTCAGTTCCGCTTACAGTATTTGTATCAAACAGGATTGAATACGGTGCAGTCGCCCAAGTGTCCGACTGGTTAGATGAGTATTTTATCTCGTATTTACCGCCTGTAATATTTCCGACGGTACCATCATCACCAGGTGCAATCCAGTGTAATCTAACAGTATCAACTGAACTTCCAGTAAGTGCTGAAAGTGTAGTTATTGTGGTAGGCGGGATAATATCCGGTTTGGCATATGTTGTAGCACCGTTAGAAATCAGAGACCAGTTTATCTGTTTAAACTCAGATGATTCATCACCTGTTCTTATTGCAAAATAATATGTTACCGCGGGTGTAAGTCCTGTGAGCGTTAATGATTCTTGTGTCCCTGAAGGATAGGGGATAGGGGATAGGGGATAGGGGATAGCAGAATAAAATGTTATGATTGATATCGCAGGTGAATTTGCACTAACGGTAGAGTATCTTATATCATAATAACTTGCTGTACCGACTGTTCCATCATCACCGGGTGCGGTCCATGAAAGTTGAATTTCGCCTGTATTTCCGCCAGTCAGTGCAGACAGGTCAGTTATCTTAGAAGGTGCTATTATATCAAGTTGTGCCCAAGATGTTGCAGTATTTGATAGTTCAGATGGATTATTTCGTTCGTCATATGTTTTTAATGCAAAATAATATGTTTTGCCACTCTCAAGCCCTGTGATTGTAGAGTAGCGAGTAGTGAGTGGAACGACATTAGAAGTGGATAAGTGAATAAGTGAATAAGTGGTTAAGTTAGAGTCGGTAGAATACCTTATCTCCCATTGCCCATCTATTATCTGCCCAACGGTACCGTCGTCGCCTGGCGATGTCCATTTGAGCAGGATATTACCTTCTGTTTGACCTGGTGATGCTGAAAACGCTGTAATTTCTGCCGGTGGTGTTACATCAACCTGGACCCACGCGGTTGCGGCGTTTGAAATTGATGACCAGTTCGGTACTTCATCCGCAAGCCAGACACGGCAGTAATATGTATCACCAGCAGTTAAACCAGATAGGAGATAGGAGATAGGAGATAAAGGAGCAACAGAAGTTGAGATAATAACTTGTGCGGAAGCGGTTGACCATAAAACATCACTCCATGTTGAGTATTGAATTCTGAATTCGCCGAGTTGAATTGTTCCAGATATCCCATCATCACCGGTAGAAGCCCAAGCGAGTTTCAGCATTCCTTCTGTATCGCCTTGTGTTGCTAAAAGTGTTGTGATTGCACTTGGTGCTGTAGTATCACCTACACCTTGAAGTGTATAAGTAAACGATGACGAAATTGTTGAGTTTGCATTCCCGTAATCATTACAGCCAGAAGAGTCAAAAGGTGTAGAATCAGAGACACCTAATTTTGTCTCGTCAGGTCGGAACAGATGAATTATATTTATTGAGCTACCCGGCTGGACTTTGAGTATATTCAGTGGTAGACGGAACTCTGCCCAATCATTGCTTTTTGATGATGAAAAATCTATTCCAGTGAATAGAGTTGTCCCACCATCCCAGTTTGTGCCGTCAGAGACATATCTGAGCATACCACCGAAACTATTCGCTGTGATACCATTGACCCAGCCGTTGACTGCCGCATCCGGCTTATTGTTCCACGAAACTTGTGTTGTAGCAACCCACGGGTCGGTTGCGGTACCTTGTGTTGTCTGTGTATCTATCAAGAAGTTATAATGTGCCGATTTTGTATCGTCCCAGGGGTCGCCTTTGAACTGGAAGCCGATATACAGATATGCCTGGTCGTTTGTTACATAAACATCGCGTGCATAATCAGCGGGCAGTTTGTAATTCACAGAGGTTGCATTCGGTGTCCCACCCCACTGACTGTCTTTTATTCCATCAATCACCGGTGTGAATGAGCCAGCCGGCGGTCCTGCTACTTGCGCATAACTTGTTGCTGTATTAGAGAGTGCTGACCAGTTACCGACATCGTCGGCGGCGCGTATCTGGCAGTAGTAAGTATCGCCGGGTGTTAAGTCAGATAGGAGATAGGAGATAGGAGATAAGGGAGCAACAGAGGAAGTAGAGAGATTAAGAGATTGAGAGATTGAGAGATTAGGGACTGTTGAGTATCTTATCTCCCAGCTGCCATCTACTATCTGCCCTATTGTGCCGTCATCACCAGGTGCGAGCCAACTTAATTTTATCTCACCTGAATTATCGCCTGGCAGTGCTGAAAGTGTTGTTATTGCTGATGGTGGTGTTGGGTCGTTTGAAGAGACCACCTGTGCGGATGAAGGTGTCTCGCTATCTGTCAAATTCAGAACATAGAAATGTGTAAATGTAACTGCAGTATCTGTATTCGGTGCCGGGTTTTCTATCGGGAATGATGCAAAAACATTTTTCGCAGTATCCCATTTATGAACAGACATAATACGAAGTTGCGTTGGGTTTGAAAGTGCGGAACGCAAAACTGCAATTTCCGAATTCCCACCTGCGGTTGCATCATTTATAGATGATGCGAAAATATTAGCACCATTCCCATCATTAACCCATGCAGAACCGTTCCATCTGTCAAGTGTTTTCCAGGCACTACCTTCAATTGACAAAGAATAATCTGCATAAAAAGGAAGTGAGTGTTGTGGCATTCCATCCCAATCGCCCGGCGGTGTTTTTGTCCCAATTGCAGTATCATAATTTGTATGAGTATCTATCAAAATGAACAAGTCCATATCGTTAAATTTGTTATTACCATAAGCAAAATATACTGCGGTTGACGACCATGTAATGTATAATGATTTATTCCCGCCGTTGCGATTGTCGTTGTCTACCAATTCACTAAATGCAGACCAGTCAGAAATGTTTCCATCAATGTTATTGATATTGTGGTATGTTACACCTGCTTTTGCAGAGGGTCTTGGTGAAGATGTATCTAAATCTGATGTTTTTGAAGCATCGTCAACTGATTTTATTGCCAAGTAATAAAGTGTACCGGCTGTTAAATTATCGACGACAAATGTCTGATTTGTACCCGGTGCAGAAGGTACCGGCTCGCCTGAAACATCTGTTGCAGTCGCCCAGTTTGAGTCACTAACAGCACCATCAGTTCTGTATCTTACAATATAATACGAAACCGCAGTGCCGTAGGTTCCATCTTCAGGCGGTGCTGTCCAGGTTAAAGTGACTTTTCCGTAATCGTCGGCAGCTGGGGCTGTATCGCCGGAAGTTGCCGCAAGATTAGTGATTGCGCAGGGTGCTGACGGGTCTTGCGTTGCAGTATTTATATGAGGTGCATCGTTAGGATTTTTACCAGAAGTAAGTTGAGCAAAATTATAATACCAACTTAAATTATCATCACCGCTATCACTAACGGTATTTTCAGCCGGGAATGCTTTATAGGCTGCTTTTGTGCTTTCTCGTTTTGCGAATGCGACAACTTTTATTGCAGATGGATTGCCAATTATACTCAGTGGAACAGCCATTTCCGAATTTGTGCCTGAAAAACTGTATTCTATTCCGCCTGTTGGTCCTGCAGATGTATAAGGCACACTATTCCAAGCGCCTGTGTAATTTCTCATCTCCCAGTAAGCAGCCGCACCCACTTCCATCGCAACTGAAACATTTCCCCTAAAAGGAAGTTTATGATTTAAGCCATCCCAAGTCCCATTAGAATATGTTGTAGAGCCCTCGTTTGTATCGTAATTAGGTGTAGTATCAATAAACACAAAAAAATCCTCAGGTTGAGTCCCAGCGGCTGAGAAATATATTGCAGTTGACGACCATGTAAAATAAAATGTTGTACCGGTATAAGTATCCATTTTTTCTTTTAGGTCAGACCATTCAGAAATTGTGCCATCAACATTGACAGGATGATAGGTTACGCCTGTATCAGTATTTGCATAACTGGTTGCTGAGTTAGAGATATCGCTGTAGTTTGCCGATTCATCGGCAGTCCAGATACGGATATAATATGTATCACCAGGTGTTAAGCCAGCGAGTGTGTAATTTATATTGGAAAGTGCGGTAACAGATGTGGAAATACTAATCTGTGCATTTGTTGTTGACCAAATAACTTCTGTCCATGTAGAATTTTGAATTTTGAATTCCCCATTTTGAATTGCCCCTACTGTGCCATCGTCACCTGGCGAAGTCCATGTTAATTGAATCTGACCGCCGTAAGTACCGGGTAACGCAGACAGATTAGTGATTGCTGATGGTGCCTCGGTATCCGTATTTCTTATTCTGAATATCCCGTCTGAAATATCCAGCCCTGTAAGTCCGCCGGGGTCTGTTGCAATAGCACGAATTAAATAATTCGTCGCATCCGCAACCAGTGTTGTATTCCATACATAACTGCCAAGATTATTCATCCCGACAATTATATTTATCCAGTTTGTGCCTGCCGCGGTTTGTGTTGACTGTTGTAGTGTAATCAACAATGTATCACCATCAGTATCGTTAGTTGTCCATGTAATATTTTGTGAACCAGCCCAAATCTCGCTGCCATTAGGTGATGTCACAGTAATCGTCGGTGCAGAGTTTGTATTGTTCACACGCACTGTTACTTCCGGAGAAATCCCATAATTTCCGTCAGCATCATACGCCTTTGCAATAAGAATATACTGTTTATCTTCGGCAAGGGGGGGTGATAGCGTATTCCAGAAAGTGCTGTAAGGTGTAACGGTTACTGTTGAAATAATTGTCCAGACGGTATCGGTTGATATTTTGTAATAAAATTCTACCCTTGTAACACCGATATCATCAGTTGCGGATGCGGTAACATTCACAGTAGAGCCACTGACCGACGAATTATTTGCAGGGTATGTGATATTTACCGTTGGTGTAGAAATAACTGTATTATCAACCGGTATTTTCCAGTTCTGTCCTGAATTATTATCCCAAGAACCATCATCCCAGTGGAATACAAAATTAATCTCTGTTACTTGCTGTATAGGATTATTAAAAGGACCGATTTGGATATAATATGAAGAACCGCTTAAAAGTAGCGGTGTTTCTACTGATTTACCATCACCGTAATCAACAGTTCCTGAAGGCCAGTATGCAGAATTTGGGAGTGTCCAGTTATTCACGCCCCAGTGAAGTTTGCCAGGTTTTGTCTGTGAGGCATTTACAGTAATAATATCATTTTTCGTCGGGTTTGATGGCTGCCAGAGTGTTGTCTGCCCCGGTGTTGTTGACTGTCCTACCCAGACATGAATAATTGGTGATTTACTGAGATTGCCTTTTGTATCTGTTGCCTCAACATAATAATCAATAAGTTTGTTTGACTGCCCTATTATATCAGCAGAAAATTTTTGTGCTTTATACATTGGCTGGGGATTGGTATTTGATGGCTCTGTTGTGCCTGTCATCGTCAATGAATTCCATGTCCCGCCTGAATACAAGTCATTAGCACCATCGCGAACACCATCTGCATCAACACGGTATTTTAATGAAACCGAATTCAGTCCTGATAAGTCATAAATATATGTCCAGACGGTAAAGGTTGATGGTTTCAACACACCCCATTCTGTGCCACCAGGGTTGTACGGCTCTCGTTGAGGGATGTATATCGTCGGTGCTATAATATCATTAGGGGTTGAACCAAGCACCTGGTCTGCATATGAGACCGCGAGATTACACGCTCTTGCCGGGTTAGAATCCCATATTTCTGTTCCATCCCAATACCAGTAGCACGATGTCTGACCATTATAATAATAATGCCATGCTTTTGCAGTATTATTGCCGGTATTATTCAGGATATCGGTAATTGAACCTGCTGGTAAAATTGACTCTGCGGTATCTAACCGATTTTTTGCAGCAGTAACAATCCCCCATGAATTTCTATCAGGTGAATATCCGTTTGAGGGGTCACCGTTCCATTTTAAGAATTCAGGGTCGCCGTTATCCGCACCTGACCACGAGCCATTTTCAACATGAATAATATCATTCGGGTCAGGCGGGAACATATCCAGATAGTCCTGGATAGTTGTGCAGACAAATCTTGACGGGTTTGCTAAAAGCCAGTTGACAAAATTCTGGAAGTTAGAATCGTAATAAGAAAGTGTACCACCACCGTAATTATCGCCATCATGTGGTAGAACAACTAACATTGGATGCTGTGCATCTGTATTGTATGCCTCATATTGTGACATCACCGCTTCATACAGTAAAGCACCGAATCCACCACGTGCATCTTCGTTACCTTCATATCTTGCGCCGGGGACTGCTATAATTTTTTTAGAAATGCCTGTCTCAGGGTTTGTGTATTGAACATAATGCGGTCTGTAGCCCCACGGCACAGAGACCTTTGTCGGTGCCCAGAGATTAACAAGTTGCAGCCATGTTATGCCTGACGGATTGTTTATCTGGTCAGAAGGATTAGGCTCGTATAAATTCCCACCAGAATTCCACGGATAGCCCTGAACCGTTCTATCAAAATGGATATTGTCAACTATTACCCATTGTATCCCTTCATCAACAAGTGCAGGTATCATTTCAGGACGGAATGCATTTTCAGGCGGGAAGATTCCTTTTGAATAACTTGTGATTCCAAAAACATTTGAATGCTGTTGTCTGTGGAGTTGAATCTGTTTTCTGACATCGGAATAAGAAACAAGCCCCATTAAAGGATGGTGATATCCGAACCCGATTAGGTCAAGTCGTGGATTATTTCCCCCGGGACCTGCGGCACCGGGTGGCGTTGTTGTTTCCGATTGTGTAAGCGAGTTGTATCCTGTTTTATAATCATTCTGCCAACCTGACCAGAATCCCCTGCCCGCTGCAACGATATTATTTATATTTTCTGATAATGAGCCACTGAAAGAGACCTGCGCACCGAGATGTTTAAGCCCTGCTGTAACACCTTTCTGTATCGCCATATTGGGCCATGAGGTATAAGGACCTGTTCTATCGTTATGAACATGGACAACACTGAATGAATATCTTGCATTATCATCTGTCTGCGGTGCGGTTTCGTAAGGATAGTATATTGGCTGGTGCATATGCCACTGGAAAGCGATATATATAGGTGGTTTCGGAAGTGTCCCACCAGTTGTTGCTATTGCATTTGATTGTGGAGATGTTGTATCTATCGGTGAGATATTGTTTGCATCATCTTTTGATTTTATTCTGAAATAGTACTGTGCACCCTGCGTAAGATTTATGATTGTTATGGATTGGGTTGTTCCTGGTGATGCTGGTGTTGGCGGATATGTAAGATATGTTGCCTGTGAGAACTCTGCCTCATCAAATGAATAAGTAGCATACCGAATCTCGTAGGAAGCAACTGCATTCCCGTAAGTCCCATCTTCACAAGGTGCAGTCCAGGTGATTTTGATACTGCCTGTTTCGGTGCCGGAAAGTGCCGACAGGTTTGTGATTGCCGCAGGAATTATTGATTGGACTGCTGCAATGCATGATGTGTTCACTCCTGAGACATCTAACGATGAGTTCCATACAGACCAATTATTTTTATCATCTTGTGCTTTTATCGCGAAATAGTATGTTGCGGATGGTGTAAGCCCAGTTATTGTAGATAATTGCTCACTACCCGATGGTAGGGGGGGAATTAATTCCCCCCCTACGCTTGTGGCATTGTAAAAAGTATTAGTAGTTACAGGTGCGGTTGCATATTTTACAAGATAGCCAGAAACAGTCCCGACAGTTCCATCATCACCCGGTGCAGTCCATTTCAGAGTAATTTCACCTTCAAGTGTGCCTGTTAAAGCAGTCAGGTTAGAAATTCCAGCAGGTGCGGTGTGGTCAACTTGGACAGTCGTTCCACCTGAAAGTTGAGAATAGTTATTTTTATCATCAGCAGTTCTTATCTTGAAATAGTAAGTTGAACCCTCGGTTAAATCAGATATGAGATAGGAGATAAGAGATAGGGGAGCAACAGAGGAAGTAGAGAGATTAAGAGATTGAGAGATTGAGAGATTAGGGTCTGTGGAGTAGCGAATTTCAAATTGACCGGTTAAATTTCCAGACCAGTTATCGTCGCCGGGTGATGTCCATTGCAATATAACCTCGCCATCTGATAATCCTGTAAATCCTGTCAAGTCAGTAATTATTGCAGGTGCGATATCATCAACTTTTGCCTGCGCGGTTGCTGCGTTAGAGAGCCCTGACCAGTTTGGCACTTCATCAGTCGCCCAGAGCCGAATGTAGTATGTATCACCCTCGGTTAAACCAGTGATTAGTGAATAGTGATTAGTGAGTGGTGAGTAGGAAGTAGTGATTTGTAATTTGTAATTGTCAATTGTGAATTGGTAATTGGAAATTGTACTGTAATCCACTTGCCACTTACCATTTACTACTGCCCCAACAGTTCCATCATCTCCTGTTGCGGTCCATTGGAGTTGCACGGCGCCTACTGAACTTCCTGTTAATGCAGAAAGTGTGGTAATTGCATCAGGTGGGCTAGTATCTGGTTTAGCAACTGCGGTTGCACCGTTAGAAAGTGCTGAATAATTATTTGTATCTTTAGAAATTATTGCAAAATAATATGTTGTTCCGTATAAAAGTCCTGTGAGTGTGAATACTTCCTGTGTGCCTGACGGTGAGGGGATAGGGGATAGGGGATAGGGGATTGCAGAATAAAATGTTGATGTAGAAATTGCAGGTGACACAGAAGCAATAGTAGAGTATCTTATATCATAACCTAACGCAGTTCCGACGGTGCCATCGTTACCGGGTGCCAGCCATGAAAGTTTTATTTCGCCTGAATTATCGCCTGTTAATGCAGACAGCGTAGTAATTGCCGACGGTGGAATGGTATCAGAAGGTGTATAAGCGGACGCAACAATTGTTATATCTGATTTGTTATTTGCATCATCTATTGTCTTGATACCGACAAAATACAAGGTTGCGCGGTTCAGTCCTGTGAGTGTTTTGGTTTCTGTAACACCGCAGTTTGCAACTGGCCAGTTTTGCGAATATGTATTTGCAGTTGTCCACCAGCCTTCAATGTTCCCGCCAACCACACCGTAGGTTGCGAATTTTACTTCGTATTTTGCATCTGTGGTATTATTCCCGACGGTACCATCATCACCGGGTGCAGTCCAGGTAAGATTAAGTTCACCATCGTTTGTGCCTGTTGTAGCAACTAAATTTGTAATCGCAGAAGGTGGGGTTGAGTCAACAGCAGAGGTTCCCGAGAGCGTGAGAGATACCGAAAAATTGGCACCACCATAAACCTCAAAGACCCGTGTATGTGCTGCGTTTGTATTGTCAGCTGTTCCGTCGGTATAAGCCGAGTTAAGTGTTGCGCCGCCGTTAAGTGCCAGATAGACACTACCGCCGGCTGTATTTTTCAGTCCAATATATGTTGTAGAACTAATATCTAAAAGGTTCTGTTTCCCGTTAAAATACATATCATAGACATTAGGTGAAAGCCCGAATTTGACATAAAGATTTGTGCCAAGTGTTTGAGTATAGTTTGCGGTTAATGTATCTGAATTATCAGGTAATGAGATTATTTTTGTGATTTTACCATCGGACGATGTGAATGTGATTGACGAAGTCCAGACAGATACAGAATAAGTATCGTTACAATAGATACCGAGATTTTCGTCTCTGAATGCCGAAATATGTCTGGTTGATTCCTCTTCGCCTTCGTTATCGTAATTTGTAGCAGGTGCGCCGATAAGTTGTACCCCCCCCACCCCGACGGTTGGCTGATATGCAAAACCCATTATCATTCGTCCACCGTATTTTTCAAATACGGAATAGACCTTGTTGTTATAGAGCAAATGCTCTAATTCACCGTCGGAATCTAAATCAACCGATTGAGCAACTGTATTAGCAGATATCCCGCCAGTAGAAACCGCATTCGCCCATTGTGCTGCTTTCGCAATTATTGAAGAATGCCTGATATGTCCGTGCAGATACAACGCCCAGCCGGAGATAGTATCATATGTTGTATCCGCGGCTGAAAACTTGTCAGAATTATCTTCATCATGCCATGCGGTTTCGTAGTTAAGCGTATTATAGACCATACCTGCCAGTGTGCTTAATTGTGTAGCAGTAGCAAGTTTAATATCACTCCATGTATCGCGAATAATAGTTCCAGCAGTTGCCAGATTCCCGTATTTTTTGTTTGATGGCAGTGGGGTAGTGCCTTTCACATTCGGGATACGATTTAAGAAACTTTCTTCCAGAGATGTGCCGTTATACCAGTTGTCATATGAGTTCTCACAGGCATGCATCAGCCAGTCATATGTGACAACTGGCAGTGTTGTATTAGTTCCGTGGTCTATTGGTGTCCAGCCGCGTGAAAGAATATCTTCAAGTGTTACCGTCTCAATCCACTGGTGGTTTGCAACCCAGCCGATTGTCTTATCCCAGTTATCCGCGTTATCGTTTGGCAGTGCTGAAGTGAATGACCTGCCCGCATATGCTTCCCAATCGTCAAACACGAGCACAAGTTGTTCCTGGTCTGAATCCTGCGCTCTTTCTAACAATAATTTTCTGGTTCCGATATGCATTCCGTTGTCCTGATTCCAGAATTTGGCGCCATCAGGGTCGTAGTAGCCGTAAGTGAGTTGATTGGTATCGCCCGGTTGTGCCTCGCTATCTGCACGGACACCGTTAATTAGGAACACATAGACACCATTTATTTTATGCAACTTGAATCTTTGTGAATCCGGCATTGCAAACCAGTTCCTGAGATGGTATTTGTCGTCTAATACAGTGGCGGTATAACCGGTTGGCTGTCCCGTATCGTGGTTAGTAAGTATATCAGCGAATGTCAGTCCTCGGATTACTCTTTCAGGAGTCCAGAAGACCTTTGGCTGTATTGCGAGGTTGTATATAGAGGTTAATAGCTCCGTCCCATTTTGTATCGCACGCGAATTTGGATTATAGCCGCCGGAGTCCTCAAAATACGGCATCATATGTTCTGCTAACACGCCACCAATAACCGCGGTCTGTCCGTTAGAGGTTAGATTAGCAATCCGTTGATTGAAAGTAGTGTCTGCCCACTGTATCGCACTTGCTAAAGTTCCGCTTACATGGATATTGCCTTTTACACCGAAATTTTCTATAGTATCAAGCCCACGCCGATAGCCCGTTGGTGTATGGTCAAGATAAGTTGTGTAAATCCAGCCCCGAATATCATTCGCAAGATTCAGTGATTGGTTCCCGTGATAAATAAATCCGTATTTTGCCCTGCCAGTTGATGCGGTAGAAAGTGTGTTTCCATTCAAAATACCGTCGGAATATCCCCTATCATCGTCTTCAATGGCATCAACAATATCAGAAGCACCGGCAATTTCGCCGGTTCCGCCATTGGTTCCATCTTTTGTTGAAAATGTCTGAATCCCAATTGGTGTCCCGGGTGTCCAGCCGTAAGCGGTGAGTGCTGATTTTGAGATTGCGAGTTCTACAGAGTCATACTGGCTATTAAATTTTGCACCCTGGAATGCGGTATTTACCGTCGTCCAGTCGTTCTTGTAAATACTCGCAGAGGTAGCGTTATAGAGTGCGATACATATTTCCCACGGCTTGTCCGTCTGACAGTCCATATAATCAGGCAGCCAGACCTGTCCGCCTGTTGCACAATCAATAGCGAGATACAAGTCCAGATAGCCGTTTTCTGCATAAAGCCCTAACTCGTGAAAATCAACCCTGAAATAGTAATTATTAACGCCTTCACGAGAATAAAGTGCTACAATATCTCTCGCAGAATCATAGCCATCTGAAAAATTATATGTATCCTCACAGGCATCCAGAGCCCTGACATCAGAAAATTTCCAATCCAGGAAACTGCCATCAATAGTGCGTTCTTCATAACTTGGCTGAGAAGATGGTGTAGCAGTTACTTGTAATGAATTTGTACTTAAATTCCCAACGGTATCTGATGCACGGACAACAAAATAGTATGCTGTGCCGTTTGTTAATGGTGACGCGGTATAGATAACTGTTGTTGACGAGATAAATGTGGATGTGCTTGAATAAGGACCACCTGTGTTTGTTGACCAGAATACATAATAGCCGGCTAAATCGGATTCTGTATTTGCAGACCATTTCAGTTCAACTGCAGAATCTTTAGCAGTCGCAGTTAAGCCCGTGACAACTGCTGGTGGGTCATCAACACCCGCAATCGCAGAAACCGGCCCGCAGATACCGCTTTTCTGTCCTGATAAATCCTGTGCTTCTATTTTTACATAATATGTATTGTTATTCTCAAGTCCGGAAAGCAAATAAGATGTTGAGGTTGTTGTAGAAACACTTTTGATATAGCCAACTGTTGAAGAATAACTGCTTGTATAAATGTTGTAGCCATGTAAATCCCACTCAGTATTTGCGTTATATTTTACAAGTATTTTGCTATCTAATTGTCCTGTTGCGGTGAGCCCTGTTGGAACCAGAGGTATCGCATCGCCTGCTATGTTCCATTTATTTGAGACATACATAGAATTCGCATTATTCGGGCTGATTGTAATTTGACGGTTGTTATTCGGTGCGGTACCGAAATCGTTCTCCCAATTCGCGCCATTATATGTATATTTGTATTTAAGCGTTGCATTTTGAGCAAGACTAATAGTGACTTTCCAGATACCTGAAAGTGTGCCTGATTGGTTTGTTAACGGATTGGCAGTTGCTGACCATGCTGGCGTTAAAATATCGCCTGCTATATTTACGGAAGTCACATTTGCGATATCTCGCATATCAACCTGAAAAATAACAGGCACTAACGCAGCAGGTATTGCAGAAACCTCATTTGAAAATTGCGATTCACCTCCGACAGTATTTACTGCGGTGAGTTTATAGTAGTAGGTTACACCATTTGTGAGTGAAGTATGCGAATAGGTTGTTGCACCTGTAATAAGCGCGGTATTAACTTTGTAATATACACCGACAGACGAGCAGTATAGATTGTAGCCAGCGAGATTTGCTTCTGTATTCGGGTTCCAGTTCAGGTACACTTCTGCATTCCCGGGTGTTGCAACAAGACCGGTTGGTGCTGATGGCGGTGGGACCGATTGAGCAAGCCCGTATTTTTCAGATGTCGCAGATGATTCATTATACAGATTATCAAGTGCTGTGATTTGATAGTAGTATGTAAGCCCGGCAGTTAGTCCTGAATCATTATATGAATAAGATGGTGCTGTGACTGTTGCAATAAAAACTTTTTGAGCGAACGAACTGGTATATGTGCTTCTGTAGACCCTGTAGCCGTATAGGTCTGTTTCAAGATTAGCGGTCCAGTTAAGGATTGTTTTCTCAATACCGCCTGAAACTGAGAAGTTGGTTGGTGTTTGGGGTGCAAATGTATCAGTTGCTACAGGCGAGGTTGTTACAGATGTAGAATATCCGGCTTCATTGCCAGTAGTATCTTTTGCGGTTAGGACAAATGTGTAAGTTGTACCGTTTGTTAGTTGGGAGACAGTGTAACCAGTTGTCCATGTTACAAGTTGTGAATTGAGAACAGCATAACTTGAAACGAACCATTGATAGATATTGTAACCGGCTAAATCCGGTTCTGTATTCGCCTGCCAGGATAGGTCAATTGCAGTATTTTTTGCAGTTGCAGTCAGTCGTTGAGGGCTTGCCGGCGGTGTTGTATCCACAGGGCTTATCGCAATTTTCCAGTTTGCGCCACCATTATTATCCCAGGTGCCATCATCCCAATGGAATACAAAATTTAACTCGCTTACTGCCTGGTTTTTGTTGAAAGGACCGAGTGTAATATAGTAAGAAGTTCCATCAAACAGCATCACCGTCTCAACTGATTGTGCATCATAGACGGTTGTTGTGGAGTTGCTTGGCCAGTATTCTGATGACGGCTGTGTCCAACCATTAACACCCCAATGCAGTTTGCCAGGTTTGCCGAGAATAGAGCCGTAAATAGTAATTTGGTCGCTTGCAGTTGGATTTGTTGGTGTCCAGAGTTGTGTTCCACCACCACCTGCACCTGAGCCATCACCAACCCAGCAGTGTTGAATTGCTGTTTTCCGGATATTGCCTTTTTTATCCGTCGCTTCAATATAGTAATCAACAAGTTTATTGGCACCCGGTGAGACATGTGCCCAGCATCTAACAGGCATATAATTCGGTGTAACAGGCGCAGGAATCTGTTCGGTTCCATTTAACATAACTTTTACCGTCCATGTGCCTGTAGACATATTTATTTCATTCCAACTGGTTACTGCTGTTCCGCCTGCGTAAATAAAATTATCCGGCTCAATTGGTGTAGTATTCGCACCTGTTGCTGTTCTATATTTTAATTTTACAGATGAAAGCCCAGAAGCATCATATACAAAACTGTACACATCAAACTCTGCCGGATAATTGAATGACTTATAATTATACGCACAGCCATAATTCAACGAGCCAGGATTATATGGAAATCTCTGCGGTATCCATACAGTTGGCGGAACGGTATCAGCACCTGTAATCTCGCCACTGCCAATAATCGCATCGCAATAAGGCATCGCATTGTTCATGGCGATAATAGGTATCCACGAAAAATCTTCGGCAGTCCCGTAATAAACATGTCCGGAATCAAACCCTGCTAACCAGTAGTGCCATGCTAAATCTATATTTGATGGTGTGGTCTGGTCTGGATGTAAAACATTTGCCATATTCGGAGTGCCGACATAACTTTCAGCGGTTAGAATGCGATTTGTTCCTGCTGTTAAAATTGCCCAGAATTGCGAATTATCATCCCATGCGGTTGAGTCAAATGTCGGTGCATTTGGCAGATTATCCTTTTTCCAGGGCCAGTTCCAGTTTGAAAAAGTAGGCGAGCCAAAATCACCCGCTGCATTTACCCACGGACCATCTTCAACATGCCAGATATCACTAACAGGTACAGGATGGTCTGCTAAATACTGTGATGTCTGTGAAGGTGTATAGCCCCGAGCACTTGCACCACTTGCTTTCTGTGGTGTATTGGTCATATAAGAATCATAACCACCGCCCCAGGCGTTATCTCCATCGTGTGCTAATACTACAAGGGCAGGACGTGTTGCATCTTGTGCGCCGGCAATTGCATCAAAAAGCCCAACATCAAATGTCTGATAACCGTCAATATAACCTTCGTAATCACCGCAAGGAACAACTATTATTTTTGACGCTGTGCCAGTTTCAGGGTCAATATATTTAGCATAATGAGGTCTGTACGCCTCTCGTAAATCATTAGTTGTGGGTCTTCCATCTTGCGTTGCGTTCCGCCATCCCGCAGTACCATTTGGATTATACTGGTCTGCTTTGTTTGGCGGCTCTGTATTCATTCCGTTACCGGGCGTTGCAGGCCAGTTCGGCATACACCGCGAGATATGGCTATTTGCAATATAAGTCCAGGTAACACCCTCTGATAGAAGTGTTGGTATCATTCGCTCTGAAAATGCGAGTTCCATTGGCCAGAAACCAGTAGATTGTGAAGGTGTTGTACCCCACCATTCAGGATAGCCCTGTTTGTATAACTGAATTATTCTTCGTGCTAATGTATCGTCGGGCAGAAGCGGAAAAAACTGGTGATGAAAACCAGTCAGTAAAATATCCATCCTGGATTTTCCACCAGAAGTTGTCCAAGCGCGTGCTTCTTTCCAGGGATTGTTCCAGTCAGGACCATAGCCGAGTGCATATGCGTCACCGAGTGATTTCACATTTTCTGCAAGCGCACCTGTATATGAAATAGTAAAGCCTGCTTCAGGATAACCAGTAATTGTTCCAAGTGCATCTTTACAACGATACTGGTAAGCGGCTTTTCTATCGTCTACATTAAACACACCAAAAACATCTACAGACGAATGTCCTGCGTAAGGCGAATTGTTTTTGTTATTGATTGTCTCGTTTCCGTATTCATATCGGTTGGCAGATGAAGCGCGTGTTTTGTTAGGCCAGTAGATTGGCTGATGGTCATGCCAGTGATTAACATAATGCAAGGACGAACCAGCATAAAGACAGGTAAGAAGGTAGAAGGTAGAAGGTAGAAGGAAAAGCAGCCGATACTTCAGCGTCTTTTTCATTTTTTATATTATCACATTGTCGCTAATATGATACTCATATTATCGCTAATGTGATATTTGATTTTTTCAATATAATTATAAGGAAAGAGTGTTAGAATTTGGTTAGAGAAATGTAAAATTTTTGTAAGGAAAGATAAGGCGGGGAATGGAAAACAAAAAGCAATAGTTCGGATGAGTTCGGATGTAGTCGGCACTTCAGCCCTTTAGGGGCTTCAGTACCGACGGGATAATGGGGACGGGATAATGGGGACGAAGGAAATTAAAACCAAAATGTAGTTGCAGGGTTTCCCTGCTTCACTTGTCATTCCCGAATGGTTTTTGGGGACGCTGATTCTCGCAGAAATGTCTGGATACTTAAAATCCTGATAATCTGCGCAAATCTGCGTCCTGCTATGTCATTCCCGAGTGCCTCAATCGGGAATCCAGTTGTATCCACTCAAAAATTAGGAGCGTCCCCAGTTTCCTCAAAAAATAAAAAAATTGCAAACAAAAAAATGACTCCGAAATAATCAGAGGCATTTCTGTAATTTGAATGAAAACTCAATTTTATTTTTTTAAGTTCAATTGCTTTTTTGCAGTTTCTATTTTATGTTGGGATATCTTGTGTTGCGGGTCAAGTTTCAAGACCGCTTCCCACTCGGCGATTGCTTCCTCATATTTTTTTTTCTGATATAATTGAGTCGCTTTATTAAAATGTTCCGTCATCAGGTTCTTTTTTTTCCGATTCGTTAATTGCTTGTCATTGCGAGCCGTAGGCGAAGCAATCTCGCCTTTAGGTTCTGCATCAGTTTCGCGTTCTATTTCCGCGTCAGTTTCGCGTTCTATTTCCGCGTCAGTTTCGCGTTCTATTTCCGCGTCGGTTCCGTGTGCTTCTCCGAATCGGTAGCCAACGTTAACTCTGTGTGTATCAGATAAATATGTTGCAGGTAGAAAAGAATAACCAAACTCAAGTTTATCTGCAAGCATTATTCCAAACCCTGCCTGAAAAACCGCATCACCGTTTTTAATAAACCTGTATCCTGAATTTATGGAGAATACTGAAATACCATACTCAAGTCCAACACCGGGTATCAGATGTTCATCTTTTACAATATATGGAACTTCAAACCCGAAACTTAAATAAGATTTCTGAGTCAGTTTGCTCGTATATCCGCTACCAAATGATATACTTACAGGTAGTTTTTCTTTTTTTTCTATAAATTTTGTTGAAAGCCCTATATTCTGAACCGCTACAGATAAAGATAATCCGTTAATATGTGCTAGATACAACAGCCCGAAATCGCTGCCAATTGCGGATGCCGATTTTACTTCTGCGATATTACTATTTGCAAATTTTAATGTAGTACCAATATGAAGTTTTGCTGTAAATTGCCGTGCATATGATATAAATCCGAGTAAATCACGCTGTGCTATAACTTCTTTCTCTTTCTCCAGCCCGTTTTCTATCCAGTAAAGTGTCATTTTACCAGCATTATACGACATTATACCAGCTGCTAGTGTCTGCGATTTTAACGGCTGTGCATAAATTAGTCCTGCAACACTATCTTTTGCAAGCCCTGTTTCGCCTAATATAAACACTTCTTTTTGCTCAGCTGATGCAACTGTAGCAGGGTTGTAAAGCACACCGGATAAATCACCTCGTACTGCGCATACCGCTGTTATTGATTTTGGTTTTGGTGATTGCAACTTACGAAATATAATCCAGCCACTTTTTCCGTAATGAGACCACAGAGGACACAGAGAAAAACCACAGAGGGCACAGATAAACACAGATAAAATTTTTCTAAACATCACACACCACCAATAAATCAGACACGAGAGAGTAGACGGCTACTACTAACGTCTATCGTCTGTCTTTCTTACCTCAATATTGCTACCTTCTTGTGAACCTTTACACCGGGTCCATTAACCTGAACAATATAAATACCAGACGCAATATCTTTCGGTAGCCATTTCATCCATGTATCATCTGCAGTCTGTGGTATTTTTGTGAACTCTTCTATAAGTTCACCAACTAAATTAAATATCCGTATAGTAAATTTCTGCCCGATATACTCTTCCGGTTTTTTGTCCGGCTTGAATACAATCCCAACTTCTTCATTCTTATCAGGATTAACAGTACCGCGCTGCTCTTTAGGTTTTTCAGAATGCTCTTCAACTACTATTTTTGCATCATTTGGTTTTGGCATTTCTATTGTTACTGGCTTATCGTTTTCGCCTAATGGAATATCTATATTTACAGGGCTATCAACTAAAAGATATATACCGGTAAAATTCTGTTCTGTATTTGCAGTAAGCAGAATAGTATAATTTGACGGGCTAAAACTCCAGTTTTCTTTTTTAGGTGTTATTGTATAACTTTTCTTACCGGCTAAATTCAGAAATTCATAATACCCTGTTGAACTTGTAGCCGCAGATTTTACAGTTGCGCCTGTTAAACTCATTGTCACATTCGCAATCCCTGTGCCATTACTATTCTTCACATAGCCCTTGATGTAGTAAGTGGAAACACTAACACCTGATTGTGCAGCAGTTACAGTTATGTTTACACTTTTTGAAGCACTACCGCCTTTGCCATCAGAAACAGTAGCAGTGATTGTATAGGTGCCTGAAGATGATGGCGCAGTCCAGTTGACTTGATAGCCACTACCAGAAATCGTGCCACTCGCAGAACTCCACGCATAACTCAATGTATCGCCATCAGGGTCTGATGCAGAACAAGTAATCACAGAAACCGCACCTGTAGAAACACTTGTCGGGTTTGCCGTAAGGGATGATATTGTAGGTGCATTGTTAGGCGGTGTTAAAGATGAGGTATACCTTATTGTGCGAATGTCATCATTTACGCCGTTATTTGACCAACCCGTAACATAAACATTGCCTGAATTGTCTATTGCTATATCAGTACTACAATCATCATTACCACTACCACTATCAAATGTTGCTGATGATTGAAATACCAGATTAGAATTGTATTTTATTAGGCAATAATTAACGCCTTGACCTTTAGGTTCTGCATATGATGTAACATAAACATTACCAGTATTATCCAACGCTATTCCACTGCCCCAATACCCCAATAGATTAAACACAGCCGAGGACTGAAATACCATGTTGGAATCATATTTTATTGTAATAGTTCGGTCATCAGTATAAAATGAATTCCCTGTAACATAAATATTGCCCGTATTATCCACAATAATATCACTACCTCCGTCATTATAACCACCATTAAATGCGATTGATGACTGGAAAACTAAGTTAGAGTTATATTTCACTATGGCAATATCTTCAGTTGCGCCATTTGACGAGATACATGTAACATATACATTTCCCAAATTATCTGTTGTAATACCATTCCCTGTTTCACGGTAACTATTATTAAATGTAACAGAGGATTGAAACACTAAATTATTGTTATATTTTATTGTTACAATATCGTCATTTGGGAAATTGTATGAAATACATATAACAAAAACATTTCCTGAATTATCTACAACTACACCTGTGCCGATAGCCCATCCACCGGTTCCAATACAAGCCGACGACTGAAACACCAAATTACTATTGTATTTGATTGTGAGACAGTTCCCAACTATGCCGTTATGCGACCAACCAGTAATATATACATTACCTGAATTATCTATTACTACATCTGTAGCCACCTCCTCCCAGCCACTATTAAATGTTGCAGAAGCAAGCATTACACCGGAAGCATTATATTTTATTGTGAAATAATCAAAGTCATTGACACCATTTGAAGAAGGGCCTACAACATAAATGTAAGGTCCACCAACAGAAATTGTATCTACTGCTACACCATAGCCATAGTCATCACTTCCACCATCATACACGCTACCACCTGCCTGTGAAAAATCACCAGTGAAGCCCGCAGGAACAGCAGCATAAACATCAGGCGCATCTATCGGGTTTGTCGGTAGCCCTGTTGCAGAAGCACCTTTTGAATCCTGTGCTTCAAAATAGTATGTGTAATCAGTTCCTGTAGTAGCGAGGTTCACCTCGCTTTTGTAAATCGCACCGGTGTTGTAATTTCCTGAAATGTATGTCATCGTAAACGGACTACCTGAAATTTCAGAGCCGCCTTTTTTGATATGCACTTTTGGAGTCCCGCTGAGAGGCACATCATTATCCGCATCTGTATAAGTTACACGATAAGTAAAGTTTGTTGATGTATTGCCTGTTTCAGGGTCAAGCCCATCTGATGTATAATTTGCCTCACCGGTCCATGAAAGTATCGGCGCGGTGTTACCGTACTTATAGTTAAGCGAGCCAGACCAACTTCCACCAACAGAATATGTTCTTATTTTCAAATAATATGTCTGGGTATTAGCAGCTTGATATGAAAAGGCGAATTGCAGATTTCCACCGCTATCGTCATTATATGCTACACGATTTGTACCGCCGGAGTCGCTGTAAAGTTCACCATAATTATCGCCGGAACCACCAACAGTATTAAAATAATATGTAGTTCCAGCAATCATATCTATCCTAAACCAATCAGTTGTATCAGTAGCAGATAAGTCATGTGGACCATGTGATTGTTCTACTGTTGTAGGAGTAATGACCGTTCCATTAACCGCTATATCATCTGTTGGGTCCCAGGCATCAGCCAAAAGACAGGTAGAAAATAAAAATATAAAAATTCCAATAATTGAGACGGTTCTGATTCTTTTCATATAAAATCGCACTACAATGAACTATTTTAAAGGACTTGACAAAAGTGCATTGGGGATTGTCCCGTGTACCAAGGTACTTGCCTTGAGTACCAAGGTACTTTTTATCATCCCCTAGGTACTCGTCATCATCCCCTAGGAACTCTTCATAATCCCCTGTGTACTCGGCTTGAGTACCAATGTACTTGCCATCATCCCCAATGTACTTTTCATCATCCCATAGGTCCTCGTCATCATCCCATAGGAACTTGTCATCATCACATCAGCAGTAGCCTACCCCTTAAGGGGTAGGCTACTGGGGTTACTTTTCATTATCCCCATTACTTGTTGCTCGTCCCTGCCTTTTTGCCACGCAACGCCTCTAATGCCATCTCATCACGCAGGTTTTTTAACCGTTTTGTGAGTGCGTGTGTTTTACCTAACGCACCTGAAATCGCATCAATCGTTGCAGACGCCTTGTTATACGCCGCTTTCCTTTTCTCAATTGATACCTTTGTCGCCTGTCTCGCTGTCGCCTGCGCCTTTATCTGCGCTGCCTCCGCTTTATCAGCGTCTGCTGCAAGCGTTTCTAACTCCTTTACCCGTCTGTCAATATTTAAATCAGTACCCTTGAATTCATCTTTTGTCTCTTTTAAGATACTGATTACCCGACGCGTGAATTCGCGTTCACCCGATTCTGTAAGTTTGCCCATTTTCTTATCACCCCTTTTTGACGGCAATTAAAAATTAAAAATTAAAAGATTTCTACCCAACTTTAGTTGGGATATTTGGACTTAAGTCCTTAAACCGACGCTAAAGCGTCGTAGAATCCTACTCATCTACAATCGGAATAAACAATACCCACTAAAGTGGGGAGTAAAAAGCACGCCACGAGCGTGCCACTACAAAATTCTGACTTCTTATTTCCTGCTTCTTACTTCTGGTTTTTACCCCACCTACCCACCCGAAAATTTTGGGGTTATTCACAGGGGCGACATCTATGGATTCCCGATAGAGCCTGTCCCCGAAATTCACTATCGGGGAACATTCGGGAATGAATACCCCGTCCCTGCGGGACACCACTTTTGAGAAAAGGGGAATGACAGTATGAGATTGTTTCGCTTCGCTCACAATGACAACATTATCAAACATTTTCTTCAACCTCTGGTAAAAGTATAATATAAAATGTGCAGTTTGTCAAGTGCTTTTTTGATTTTGCAAATTTTTTTTTATTCAGTTTTTTTCATGCTTTTCTAATTCGCTATGAAGGGTAGAGAGTGCTTTTTGAGGCGGTATTTGTTCTGTAAAAATACTGTTCAAATGTTTATCCATGATTTTTATTATTTCAGGCCAGTTGGCTGATGTTGGTGTAAATTTTCCGTTTTCAATCGCTTTCAGAAACACATAATTATCAATACCAGGAAGTGAATTTATAAAATATGGCGATTGTGCGATACTCCGTCGGGCTGGGATTGCCTGTCCTTGTTGTGCAACCAAAATTTCGCCGCCGGCTCCTGTTAGAAACCTGACCAGTTTCCAGGCATCTTCTTTATGTTTTGATTTCTGGTTTATTCCGTAGCCGACTGCGAGCAGGACTGTAGTTTTGTTTTTATATTTTGGCAATGAACAAACATTCCACTTAAAACTTTTGATATTCTTGAAATCTAAGCAGGACCATCTGCCTGAAGAAAAAGTCGCCGCTCTGCCCTCTATAAAAAGTTGGGTGGCTGACTTTTTCTGTAATACTTTCGGTGAAGGACTCGTTTTATATTTATACACCATATCCTGTAAAAAATCCAGCGCTTTTATATTTTCTTTACTGTACAAATTCCAGTTGCCTTTTCGGTCAAAGAAATCACCGCTGGCATTCCATAACCATGGAGCATACTGCCCAAGCCAGAACTCAAACACAAAGCCGTAGTGGTCGTTGCTGGTTGTTTTTTTTGCAGTCTCCAAGAACTCAGCCCAGTTCCAGTTTTCAGTTGGGTATTTTACTTTACAGTCATCAAATATGTTTTGGTTATAGTACAAAATAAGCGGTGTAAAGTCCTTCGGGATTGCGTAGTATCTGCCAGAAATAGCGAATGATTTTTTTACATTATCATAAAAATCGTCAAACCCAAACTCTTTATCTTGTTTTATAAAATCGGTTAAGTCACACAAAATCCCTGTTGAAACAAAGAACTCAAACCATTCCCGTGAGATATAAAACACATCAGGATATCCATTTTTATTCTCTAATTCTAACAATTTGCCGTGAAACTCAAACGGATTGGTTGATATAATTTCTACTTTGATTTCCGGATTATACTTATAAAATGTTTTCAGATAGTAGCGGGCTGTTTTTACTTCTTCCTGTGTGCCCCAGACCATAAGTTTCAGAACTGTTTTTTTAGTACAGGAAGTAAGAAGAAGCAAGAAGCAGGAAACAAGAATCAAGATATTCAATCTGCGTTTATCTGCGTTTCTATCTGCGTTTATCTGCGTTTCGTTATTCATTTCATAAACCTCTTTAATTTTTTTGCTCGTTTATCATTTGGATATTTTTTACAGTATTCTTTAAAAATCTGGTGTGCTTTTTTATGGTTACCGATAAAATTTTTATAGATAATACCTGTTGTATAAAGCGAGTCATTCGCCTTGTTAGAATTAGCGAATTTTTCTATTATTTCTGTATAATGTCTTATTGCTAATGTATAGTCAGATTCTAATATATAGATTTGTGCGACACAAAAATGTGCATCAGGCGCATCAATATAATTAGGTGACAGACCGAGTGCTTTCTCAAATCGCAATTTTGCCTGTGTATATTTTCGTTCTTTATTTAATTCAAATGCAGATTTATAAGTATCTTCTATTTCAGCGATACGTTTTTTATATCTGTATATTTCCCATTTTTTTTGCAAAAAAGTAAGCCCTGAAATTGCGACTACCGAACTAAAAATCACCAAAATAAATCTAACTCTTGCTGTCATAATAACTTTTAACCTGTCGTTAAAACCAAATAGCGAGGAAACCTCGCTACTACAAAAAAATTATTCCGTGCTTCCGTGGTTGAGAAAATAATTTGCTCCGTCCCTTTATTTCTTTGCTCCCCACTTTAGTGGGTTTCTTTTTTTCAGCCGACTGAAGTCGGGTATAAATCTTTTTACCTTTAACCTTTTACCTGCATTTCTACGGTATATCATCAATAGTAACGACTACGCTTGTGCCTCGGATAAAGTATGTAAATGTGGTTGTATCGTTTGGCAAATCATCAAGAAACGGTTTTGCTATTGCAGTTGACGACCTTAACAGATAAACTACTTTTTCTGTACCGGCTTCTGCTAAATACAAATCCGCGGTGACCAGTTTCTTATGTGTTGCCTGTTTTGACTCGGAGGTAAGCCATACAACCAGTGCAATCCCAATACCACTCAGAAAAACAAGAAAAATTAACGCAGTAACAAGCGCTGCACCGTTAGAAACAGCAAATAGCGAATAGCGAATAGCAAATAGTTTTTTCATTTTAACTTTTAACCTTTAACCTTTAACCTGCTCTTTTATGGCAGCATCGGATAGATTCTTGTTTGTAAAGTATACGATTTTTTTTCATTACCTCTGCCGGGCAGTATTTTCTCCGTTTCGACTGAAATATTTATATAACCGGCGACCAGCAATAAATTCAATGATTTCACATTTTCAGCGACTGGATTAAGCCCTGGTGCTTTTGCCCAATCAGAGCCGACTCGGTATTCTCTGTATAGATATTTTTGGACAGGGTCGTATCTGAACCTGTATCTCTGCCAGCCACCCCACGAGCCACTTGCGATATCAGTTGTGATATATGTTTCAAATTCTATAATATTTCCTGTATCCGGGTTGTTCTTAAAACAGCCGTAATAATTTGAACTATAAGATTCTGACAGAATTAGATTCTGTGGTATTAAAGAGACATCATCAAAATAGGAGACCAGTCCCTGTTTTGAGTTTTTCAGGCGGATTCGCAGTATATCACCGCTACCAAATAAAATTGTTGTTGATTTATACACCCAATAAGTTGTAGAAGAAGAGAGCGATTTAAGTTCTGATGTTTGATTCCAGATAGACATCTCTGCTACTGTGTCGGTTGATGATGTTTTAACGAACCCCGTAAAATAGTAGTTACCTGCGACGGTAATTGTTGAGAATGCCGATGAATAATAAACACCTGAAGTAGAAACAGCGCAACTATAGAAGCCGGATTTGATTTGCGGATTGCTGGCACCACCGGGGTCTGAAGGCCCGATTCTGGTAATCCCGTCTGGCAACGCATCCCAGCTTTCAGGTGATTCATTTTTAGAATATGGCTGTTCAAACCCGGTATTTAAGAAAATCGTTCCAATAGATGAGAACCTTGCGCCTTTCATATCCTGATTCAGCCAGTATAAAACCTCTCTGCCCTCCTGTTGCATTGCCAGTTTGGTTGACGAAGTCCACCATGTCTCAAATGCATATCTTGAGAATCGGGCAAGCGTGATACATATTATTGATAAAATCAGGATTGCTGCAAGCACTTCTATCAAGGTAACACCGGAATGACAGCGAGTAAGCGAGTAAGCGAGTAAGCGAGTAGGTTTTTCATCTGCGTAATCTGCGTTTTTCATCTGTGTAATCTGCGTTTATTTTCGGTAGTTTGACCTTATGGATTCAATAGCAACTTTGCATTGTTTATTATCAGCCTGCCAGGAAACCGTTATTTGCAGCCATTTGTAATTTGTTTTCACAGAACCCAATCCATCACCTGCAGTTTGCATTTCGCCACCGCTATCAGGAATAGTATAATATTTAACAATAACTTTTCGGCTAAATTTTGATAATACTGTTTCTTGATAACTATTATAGTCGTCAATATCGTCAAAAGTCAGTTTATTAGAAAGCGATTCGCCGCTATCAATCCCGATATTTGATGCATTTGCTAAATCTATTGGCGAGCCATCAGGCGGTGAATTCTCGTCCCATTTTTTGCCTTTAATTTCTTCTAACAACTCCTGTGCCAGTTTATCTGCTTTTGACTGGTCGCCAAAAAACTGTGTCGTTTTTATACTATCTGTAAGAAATTTTAACAACGGCACCAGTGCAATAACCAGCACCGCTACTGCAATCATCACTTCAATGAGTGTAAATCCGTAACGAGTAACAGGTAACGAGTAACGAGTAATTGATTTTTTGACTTTCCATTTTTCATTTTTCATTTTTAATTTTTAATTGCATTTATTCCATCCATAACACGATATCAAAATTGTTTTTGTTAGCAGGGTTATCGTTTTTATAGACGATAGAGAAGCCGGTTTTATCAGGCGGGTTGATATTTTTACAGGTCTGTGTATAGTCCATATCTTTTTCCTTGTCAGGACCCATTGAAACGATTGCTGATAATCTAGTATTATCTGTAGAATAGTCGTGGAATTCATATGCGGTATTCCAGGGGTCAACCGGGATTTCGTTTGTATATGGACCATACCAGCCTTTTAATCTTGGACAGTCTGGCGGGTCTGAAATCCCCGGTGCTGACGAAACATCTGCATCATAGCCATCTATAAGTTCAAGTTTCCAGCGATAGGTTGAATTCCCTGGTTGTTCAGTTCCGTAACCAAGGCTTCTCATACACGCGGTAGAAGCACCTCTATCTGATACAAGTTGGCGGATAGCATTTTTTAGTGAATACATATGCGATTTAGCGGTATTTATTTTTGTCTTTCGGACCATCTCGCCAAATTTGATAATTCCAACAGTAAGAATGATTCCAAGCAACGATAGTGTAATCAGTGTTTCTATCAGAGTAAAACCATAACGGCAGCGATTAAGCGATTGAGCGATTGAGCGATTAAGTTTTTTCATTTTCACTTTTCACTTTTCACTTTTAGCCTTTAATTTTTCCCTTTACCCTTTTCCCTTTAACCTGCCTTTATTCTACGCCTTTCTTGATTTCAGTTGCGATAATATTGCCGACTGTTCCGCCTTCTGCATTGATATATGTGATGATTGATTTAGGTGTTTTCCCTATCTGTGCGGTAGCAGTGACTCGTATCATTTTCGGACCTGATATCTGCCCGGCATATCGTGTATACATCGCCCAGCCGTGGTCTTTATCAGAATTTTTCGCAGTATCAGAATACGGGTCTGTCCAGGTAGAAGGTATTGCACCATGGTTGTTTCTTTTTGTAGCGATATCATCATTTTCGTTAAGTTCAGTTATATAATTTCTAGACGGCGTACATTTATACTGCGGGTCGGAATCATTATTACACACAAAAATCCGATAGTAAAGATGTTTATTAACATCAGATGGTCTTAATGGAATCTGTGCAGAACATTCGCCACCTGAACCTGCTGCAAGAGTTTGGAATTGGACATAACCCTTGCCATCACTATTAGTATCATTTCGGTCGTATTCAGGTGCTTGACCTAAAGCAACATTATTGGGGATTTCAGCCTCATCATTAATGTAGCTATCAGCATTTGTTGTAGCACCGGGTTCTAAATAATCTTTAATTAGATAATAAACCCTTGTATCGTGAACTAACGAATCAGCCGCACCAATATCAGAAGCGCTCCCAGAAAAAAGTCCTGAATTCTCGCCAACAGAAAGTGTATTAGAAAAGTTTTCTTTCTCAGCCGGCAATGCATAATATCCATCTTTGTCGTCGTAAATATCCGCGGTAACTGTTGCAGGTGACAGAAACGAAAGTTCAGTAACTCTGGGATTCTGTGGTCTTAATTCAGGGTAGGTGCCTGAGATACCATCTCCATCAGTCCATTTTATATAAGGTCTTGAGCGGTCGTCCTGCAAGATATTGTATGAAAACGGACTGCCCTGCGCGGTTGCTTCAACATCCGTTACCTGCGGCGGTGTAGCGGATAAAAAAACATACTGATTGCCATCGCTTCCATCAACGGGATTGAAATAGTAATTTACAACCGAGCCTTCAGGAAGTCCCTGGTTTGAAACTTTAGCAAAAATAGAATTATCAGAAGTCCTTAAAAAATTGTAATGCGACCAGAAATAATCGGTTGTTGCAGGGTCAAGTGTGCCTCTACCACCACCCCAGTAGTTTGAACTTTTATAATCAAATCCATCATTCAGATCAAACCCGACCATAACCCGTTCAAGGTTGTATTCCTTCGTCCAGGCGGTAGTAGAATTAGTAGAATAAACAACTGACGATTTAGCAGAACCTATTTCAGCATCGCCATAGCCAACCCGTAAAAAAATATTCGGGTTCTCACCGTAGATGCAGTCGGGTTTATCATCAGATGTCTTACTTAAAAAACCATTTGCATCAACTGTATAGGTATCCATCTGGACTCTTGGTGTAATTTCACCAGGCATATCAGGTTGAAAATAGCAGCAATCTGATTGCGGGTCTTCAATCAGCCGTGCGGATTCTTCTTGTGAAACCAATTTTGGGATATGTTTCAGCGGTCGCCAGAGAACATCTTCAGGTCGTTCACCGAAATATGTAGTGCCTTCTTTTAATGTAACCGGCCATCTGGTGATAAAATAGAATATAGAATTCGGCTCTGCAGACCATATAGAAGTATTCTTGTCTCTACCAACGATTCTTATGCCAATTTCACAACCTGTAGTTGATGCACTCCAGTTATAATCTGATTCACCAGCAGTTCCAATATCTTCAGGAATAATAATCTCATGCTTATCGTAATCACCATCCTGTGCAACAAAAGTGCCTGTAAGATACGGGTCGTCAGTGCCAGCATCAACATTAGAGTTCGGGTAATATCCGTGGATATTGTAATAGAATCTTATTTCTGTATTCCCGGCGGGTGAGCCTGCAAGCCGTTTGGTCTTTGCCTGTAATTTTACACAGTGGTTGTTGTAGATTCTGTAAGATGCATCATTATCATTGTTATCATTTTTCTGGTAATCATCTACAAAATATACCCAATCGTTATCAGGTTCGCCTGTTTTGAAAATTGTTCGTTTATACGCGGGTCGTTCAGGACCGTATCTATAGAGATATGTTAAAGGCTCGTAGGAATTAAACATCCAATACCCGGAATGCAATACTTCATTAAGCGTATTTGACCAGGTGGATGTAGAACCTTCAACATCATCTGAGTATGCAAATACTCGCCAGTAGTATGTTGTTTTTGTTGTTAAGCCCGCGATTGCGGAATGCGAATTCCCAACGATATTTTCTGCAACAATCGGTGTAGAAAACGAGGTAGATGAGAATTCAAACCGATAACCAGTTACACTTTCACCTGTATCAGGGTCATTTGATGCATTCCAAGAATATGTGGTATCCAGTGAAACTTCTGGAATATCGTCGGCTGGAGTAGGATTACTTGGCTCGGTTGGTGGCGCATTCGCAATCGTATAAGAAAACGGGCTTGACTCTGCATCTAATTTGTCTCTTGATGAGCCACCTTGATAGATGTATGTATCTGAATAGCCGGCAATACCTGAGAGTTTGAAATAGTACTGGATGGTATTATTTTTGACAGCGCCGCCGACAGTTGCAGTAGAAAAAGTGCCTTTGTAATAGTCGGTTGTTCCAACGACTGTCTCATAACTCATATTCACGGTAGTCCAGGAATCAGCCGATTTTCTTACTTTTACTTCTGCAAGCCCTGTTGCACCCGCAAGTATTTCTGCTAAATATAAAGTAACAGTATCACAAACATAAATTGCGTGTGCTGGTGTTCTTGCAGATGACTGTTTATAGCCGGAAGATTTGCCGGTTCGCATTGCTTCAGCAGGCGGGTCTGGCTCAAAACTGTCCGGTATATGATAAGCGTTTATTAACGGAAGCGTGGCAGCAGCGGGCGAGTTTGGTAGTTTCGGTGTACCCCAATTCTGGTCTGTGTTATTGTCCCAATTATATGCTGTTCCACTACTTGAACTTGTAACCCATTCTGAAGCAGATGTGCCATTACGAATAGTTGGGTCTGCAGAGACACCCGTGATTCGTTCCATTGATTTTCTGGGTGGATTTGTGTTATCCCCTGCCAGAGGTGCTCCGGAACCGTCATCTGCAATGTCAATAAGGCAACTGTTTGCACCCCAAGTTTCACCATACAGTTTTATTTGAAGTGCGGTATTAACTAATTCAAATGTACCATTATCATCAGATACTGTTCCTGCAATTGCATCTGGTTCTATTGCAAGTTTTGAATTAGTAGCATCTTTATCTGCGATTAAATAATATCCATTACCAGCAATAGAATATCCACCAGGATAAGAAACCGAGGCTGGTGGCCAACAAAGTGCTTCACTGCCTCCTGACAGTTTTGATAATCCCCACCCATAAATAAAGATATTGTTTGCAGTTAAATTCCTCAATTCAATCCATTCATTTGCAGCAGCATCTGTATCACCAGGCCACATCAATTCGTTTATAACAACATCCGCACGATAGATTCTTATAGTAATATTACCAGCACCAAATGTCACTCGGAATTGGTAAGTGCCTGTTTCTGTAGGCGTATATGTTAGATTCGCACTTGTACCAATAGGAACAGCAGTATAATCAGTATCTATATTAATATCGGGACCTACAGTTCCATCATTGTCTCCAAATGACCACCCATTGTTGTCGCCTGATGCGGCTGAATTTGGGTCATACTCGGTATCATTAGGATAAAACTTAAACTGAATTTGTGCCCCTGCTGTTAATCTAACAGTTTTATACCATATATGCGGATTAACCGTATCTTGAATCATATCATTTACATTGTCACTGCCAATCCATGTTATGGCTGGTTGAGTAAAACCCTGTCCTGCAAGAGCCATCTTTGTTATTTCTGTAATCCAATATCGTGTATTATCAGTTCCGGAACCATCAGTACTAAAGGAAATGATATGTGGTTTATTTGCTACTATTGTTCCACCATTTGAAAGGTTATTACCTCCATTAATATCCGCCCAGCCACCATTTGTTGGCACATCATTGTCTCCATACTTATTTCCCGGACCATATGAATTGTTATCTCCGCTGAATATAAATTCAGAGTTTGTTTGATTTGCATTTTGGAAACAGTAATGCCATCTTTCTGCGTTTGAATCCTTTGCCATTGTAACATCTGTCCATGAATTAAAAGCACCTTTTAAATACATTTGTGTCCAGCAGAAAAGATTTTGGAAAGTGGCTAAAAAACTAAAACATATGACAAAAAGTATCTTTATTCGCATCTTCATTTTCAGGGTTCTTCGCGCTTTCGTGGTCAGTCATTCAGTTCTCAATACAATAAGAAAAAATTGATTTAGTACATTTGCACTAATTGAAAAACCAAAATTTACCGACGAGCAAAATTAAAATGTAAGCATTTGCTTACATTTTTCTTCGGGTTTATTACGAAGAATCGTTATAATTATATTATAAAATAATTAAACTTTTGTCAACGAAATGTAAAATTTTTGTAAGGAGTTCGGCTGAAAATTAAGTTCATTTTATAATGATTTCAATCTTTTTATCCCGGCTGTAATGTCCAAGTTCAAGTTGTAAGAATGTAAAGAAAGAAACAACCGTTCCTGAAAATATTTTTTGGGTATACTTGATTTCTTTTTGTGCATTATTTACAAAAACGGATTTGAGCTTTTTTTTGTCCCAAAAAACATTTAATTTATATGAAATCTCTTTTGGACAATCTGTATAACTTCCGACAACAGGGAATATTTCAATTTTGGTTTCTTTTTTGGATTTAAGCACACTAATTTTTTGTGTCAAGAATTGTCTTTTAAGATACTCCTGTGTTAAACCGTCATCTTCGTAGTAGTCGGCAATTAATTGCCGACTACTTATTTCTGGGAATATGTTAAATTCAATTTCTGTTGGTTTGTTACTTAGATTTTGTTTTATAGGATAGGTAGAAATAATTGATCCCAGTTTTATATAAACCGGGATTTTATCAATCGGAATTTTGATTCTCTTTTTACAGGGTCCTTTGATAAATGGATTTAAGTAGTCGGCAATTAATTGCCGACTACTATTACTACCTGATTCAAGTGGGATCCAGTTGCCTTTCGGGAAATAGACCTCTCGTTCAAAAACATTACCAGGACCATATGCAGGTGCAACTAATATAGAGTTCCCGATTAGATATTCGTCATCGTTCAAATACGCATTTTCGTCGTCAGGATATTCTAAATAAAGACCTCGTATCAGCGGCATACCGGTATCGTAACATTCGCGTGCTAATCTATAAAAATATGGAAATAATGCATACCTTATTTTCAAGTATTTTCTGAATATCTTAATTATATCCTCAGAATAATCCCATATATTTCGGCTTGCACCCGAAGAATGCGTTCTTAAAACAGGTGCGAAACAGCCGAATTGTAGCCATCGGATAAAAAGTTCATCACTGATTTTGCCGATTGATGGAGTATTGTTTCCGCCAAGTATATCGCGGTCGTCACCGCTGCTATCGCCTAAAAAGCCACCAATATCATGCGACCAGTATGCCGCGCCGATATTCCCGCCTTTATGTGTGAATGAAATCTGGTATTTTAATGTATCATATGATGAATGTGTATCGCCTGAGAATTGAACTGGATATTTATGCGAGCCCAATCCACCCCAGCGTGAAAGTATAAGCGGGCGATTGTGAGTGCCTGTCCTTTTGGCTGATTCAAAATACCATTTATTAACCCACTGCTGTGACGATAAATCAGGTAGCATATCGGTTGCACCCCAGCCGTCAACCCACCAGAAGTCAATGCCATCTTTCAGAAATTTTGTAAAAATTTCGTCCAGCCAACTATAAACATATCGTTTATCAGACCATCTGATACGGTATTCGTTGATATCAGGAATCCGTGCTTTTATTTTTTCTCGGTAAGTGTCGGATTGCGGTAATTCGTCAGATTGACCGTAGCCGGGATGGTCATTGAGGCAGGTATGAATATTCTGTCTTTTTAACTCTTGAATAAACGCTTGTGGATTCGGAAAAAGTTCTTTGTTCCATTCATAACCGTTCCATGTGCTCCCCCCCTTCCGCCCACCACGCCAGTCAGTATCTATCACAAAAACATCTATTGGTATATCGGTATCTTTTAATTTTTTTATTACATCGAGAATATCCGTATCTTTGAACTTATACCATCTTGAATACCAGTATCCGAATACCCATTTAGGCACCAGCGGTATTTTGCCAAAAAGTTTCACAAAATCCGAAAACGCTTTTTTGTAGTCAGACCCGTATCCGAACAGATACCAATCCTGTGCTGCCCAGTCGCTTTTTCGTTTAATCCAATTTTTCGTAGTATCCCATAAAAACTCGCAATGGTTCCTGAATACAAAATAGCCGTTTTTTGATATAAGCCCGTCTGTGAACCGTTCCTGATATTTTCCTTCCGGGAATTTGTATAAATCCAGCATTGCACCACCAACATTTTGAGTATCAATAATTCCCGGCTGCCAAGTATAACTATTTTCTCTAATTCTGAAATACAGATTCCCTATATCAAACTGCCGACCATCAGGCATAAGTTTCAGTTCAAAATAATCGGTTGATAGTATAAAAAATTTTTTCGTTTGTCTGATTTTATGAGATACTGATTCACCAAACGACGGTTCTAAAATCAGCGGATTCTCATCATCAAAAAGCCCTTTTTTAGAAAACTCAACTCGCACAAGTGATGAAGAATACAGTGTAAGCCGATAATTTTGCGAAACAAGATATTGAACTGGTTTTTCCTGTATTTTTTTTATCAACATCTTAATTTATTTTGGAAATCCTATACAAAATGTAAGCAAATGCTTACATTTGAATTTTGCTCGTCGGTAATTTTTGGTTTTTCAATTAGGACAAATGTACTAATTCAAAATAAAAACCTTCACCGCAGAGCCACAGAGAAAACAGAGTTTTTTGTCTAACAGTATTATTTTACAAAAAATCTAAAAAATTGCAAATAAAAAATGGCTGGTATTGAACCAAGCCATATCTATTTGGTAGTAGCGGGGTTACCCTGCAACTACTTTATATGTTTTCTGGCAGTTTCTATTTTCTGCTGAGATAATTTGTGTTCAGGGTCAAGTTTCAGTACTTCCTGCCATTCTTTTATTGCTTCTTCATATTTTTTCTGCTGATACAACTGCCCCGCTTTATTGTAATGTTCCGACATAAGTTTCCTTTTTTCTACATCGGTCATTTGCCTGTCATTGCGAGCCGTAGCCGACGCTTCAGTGCCGACAAAGTCGGTCACTTTAGCGTCGGTTTTCGTAACAATCTCGCCTTTCAGTTCTGCGTCAGTTCCGCGTTCTCTTTCCGCGTCTGTTCCGTGTCTTGTTTCGTGTCTGTTCCGTGTGAAGTAATAATACACCGCCAAATTCGCGACCCATTCCACGCCATCTATCTTGAATTCATCTGATTTCAAGCCGATAAATGTCGGTGCAAAATCAAGAGCAAAAGAAAAGTTCTTGAAAATAAAATACTCGCCACCAAAAAATACCGCACCTTCATAACCAGTGCCTTTTATATCTAATGTATCAAATGAAATATAGCCACCTTCAAGCCCGGTAAATAATTGTAGCCGACGCTTCACCAACCCTGAAGTGCCTTGTAGCCGTGGTTTCAGCCCCTTGTGGGCTTCAACCTCGGCGGCACTGAAGGGTTGGCTACTATGGGCTTCAGCGTCGGAACCCAAATAATAATTCCAATATCCTCTACCTGCATAAACATTTATTCCTTCACCAGTTGCCCACCGCAATTCAGAACCGAGCCGCTGTGAAAAATTATACTTCACACCAAGATAAGGCCATCCGAGTCCAACACCAAATTCAGCAGAAAGGCAGGTAACAAAGTAATAAAGTCTGTAGTTTGGCAAATTTTTGCTAATAAATGTTGAAACATATTGTTCATTGACAAAAATGGAATAACCCTGTAAAACAGGGATGCACAAGAAACCTGAACAATTCCTATGAATAGTTAAGTCAAGC